>CAILAF010000521.1 GCA_903832075.1 uncultured Chitinophagaceae bacterium | reverse complement strand
GAAGAAGCACCAAAAAAAGTTGCTGATTTGATTGCTTCATTTATTCAATAAATATTTATCAAATTATTGTTTGTAATAGTTTTTTGAAAACTATCTTCATTAAATGAAATATTTGATTCAAAAAACATTCATGGCATTTTTTATTTGTATTTGTTTTATGGCAACTGCACAAAAAACAAATAAGAATATTGCTGTGATTGGATATTTTGCAGGCAGAACAACAATGATTGATAGTTTTCCTGTAGAGAAATTAACGCATTTAATTTTTAGTTTCACACATTTGAAAGGCAATCAAATGTATGTGAGCAATGCAAGAGATTCTGCTACTATTCAAAAAATGGTTGCATTTAAGAAAACAAAAAATCCAAATTTAAAAATAATTATTTCCTTAGGCGGTTGGACAGGTTGTTATACGTGTTCTGATATTTTTAAAACAGATAGTGCCAGAAAAGAATTTGCAAGTTCAGTAAAAAATATTTTGAATTATTTTTCAGCAGATGGATTTGATTTAGATTGGGAATATCCTGTTATTCCCGGACCAACTGGTCATCCTTATTCATTACAAGACAAAAATGACCTCACTTCATTATTAAAAACATTGCGTGATAGTTTAGGCGAACAAAAAGAAATAAGTTTTGCTGCGGGCGGTTTTACAAAATTTATCAATGAATCAGTTGATTGGAAAAAAGTAATTAAATATGTTGACAGAATAAACTTAATGACTTATGATTTAATTACAGGCAACGATACTGTAACTGGCCACCACACTGCATTGTATTCAAACCCATTACAAAAAGAATCTACTAATAATGCTATAACAATGTTGCGCAAACTACATGTGCCTTCTAATAAATTAGTGATCGGCGCTGCATTTTACGCAAGAATTTGGGAGAACGTAAATGCAAATAATGATGGTTTATATCAGCATGGAAAATTTAGAAACGGAGTTTCATCCAGAAATTTTAAAACATACTTTTCAACAGACAGCGGTTTTGTTTATCATTGGGATATTGTTTCTCAATCACCGTATTATTATAATGCCAATAAAAAATTATTTGCAACGCTTGATGATACAACTTCTATTCGTTTAAAAACAGTTTATGCTATTAAAAATAAATTAAATGGAATTATGTTTTGGCAATTAGCCGATGATAGTTTTTTTAGTAATGGTTTATTGGATATTATAGATGAATCAAAGAAAAAAAAATAATTAGAAAATTGTTTAATGAATCAAATTCATATTATTCATTTTGCATTTTGTACCTTTAAGAAAATCTATATTGAAAATTGAGAAGGAAAATAAGATATTATCGGCTGGTTTGGTTAAAGCATGATCTTCCTGCAGGCTTATCTGTTTTTTTAGTTGCATTACCACTTTGTTTAGGTATTGCTTTAGCATCAGGTGCACCATTGTATGCAGGAATTTTATCGGGAATCATTGGCGGAATAGTTGTTTCATTAATTAGCGGATCACAATTAGGTGTATCAGGTCCTGGTGCAGGATTAACAACAATTGTAGCTGCTTCAATTATTTCTTCTGGCGATTATAAAATATTTCTTTTATCGGTGATGGTTGCCGGATTATTTCAAATAATTCTTGGTTTCATGAAATTAGGTGTGATTGCAAATTATTTTCCATCAGCAGTTATAAAAGGAATGTTGGCGGCTATTGGTATTATTCTTATTTCAAAACAAATACCGAATGCATTAGGTTATGATAAACCCGATTTTTGGAGCAGCGGTTTTTTAAATTTGTTTTCGCCAAAACATTTTTTTGGTAACATAGAAAATTTTCATTTGCATACCAGTGCAGGTGCTATCACCATTACTATTGTTTCACTTTCTGTTTTTTTTATTTTAAAAAAATATTTTCCAAACAGACCTACCTTATTACCTGCACCTTTAATTGCAGTGGCAGCGGGCATTATTGTAAATTTAATTTTTGAAAGAGTTGCTTCAACTTATTTATTGAAACAAACACAGTTAGTAAATATTCCGCATAATTTATTTTCACAAATATCTTTTCCCAATTTTTCAAAAATATTTTCATCCATTGAAATTTGGAAAGATGGATTGATCATTGGTTTATTGGCAACTTTAGAAACATTATTATGTTGCGAAGCCATTGATAAATTAGATGTGAGAAATAGAATTACTCCGGTAAACAGAGAATTATTTGCACAAGGAATCGGTAATATGTTATGCGGATTAGTAGGCGCTATCCCAATGACAGCAGTCATTGTACGCGGTTCAGCAAATGTAGACGCAGGTGGCAGAACAAAACTTTCAGCTTTTACGCATGGCTTATTTTTATTATTAGCAGTATTATTGATTCCTTTTGTTGTGAATATGATTCCGTATGCATCATTGGCTGCAATCTTAATTGTAACCGGTTATAATCTTACAAAACCAAAATTGTATAAGAATATGTGGAGTTTGGGATGGAAACAATTTCTTCCTTTTATTTTAACCATTTTAGTTATCTTAATGACTGATTTATTAGTAGGTGTTTCAATTGGTTTATTACTTTCTATTTATTTCATCATTCAAAATAATTTTAAAGCAGAATATAATATTGTAATTAAAAGAGAACATGCAACTGAAGTTTATTATTTAAAACTTAATTCGAATGTAACCTTCTTAAATAAAGTGAATTTAAAAGAAGCATTGGATGAAATTCCGGAATATGCTGTTTTACATATTGACGGTTCTGAAAGTCACTTTATTGATTATGATATTTTAGAAATCATTAGTGAGTTTAGTAACAAAGCACATAATAAACATATTGAGCTCCATTTAAAAGGTATTCAACAAGTGAATGTAAGTGCCATTCACTAATTAGTTTCTTCAAAATATTTCCTTACTAAAGGATCTACAATACTTCAACTACACCGCAAACGTTTGCAATCCTTCCTCTACTAAAACATGAGGAATGTCATGTTTTAAGTATTTCCTTATTTCTATTTTCCATTTGCAAAAAGTTCATCAATCTAGTAGGATAAAAATTAATCTTATGTCAAATACTATACTTAATTTTAAATCAGGAGATCAATTATCTCCCCGCTCCATTTTAATATGGCGCATTGTACAAACAGCCGTTTGGTTAGTAGGAGCTACCATTTTAACTTGTTTATTATTTTTTCCAAAACTTGGTGTTTTATTGTTTTGGAATATTTTAATTCCGGTTGCACCCGTATTATTTGTAGTAGCAGTAGGTATTTGGAGAAATGTTTGCCCATTGGCAACTACTAATTTATTACCAAGGCAATTAGGATTATCAAAAAGAAAAAAATTAACAGCAACGCAATTAGGTAAACTTAATTTGATTGCAGTTGTTGCTTTGTTTGTAATTGTTCCTTTACGACATGCTTTGTTTAATAATAACGGCATAGCAACAGGAATAATGATCATTTTTATGGCG
>CAILAF010000520.1 GCA_903832075.1 uncultured Chitinophagaceae bacterium | reverse complement strand
TAACCTCCACTTCTTTATCGGCTGTTAATTGCTCCGGATCGGGTGGCGGCGGTGTTTTCTTTCGTAAGCTGTTCGCCATGAAAACAAATATAAGCTAAGTGCAGAAAGAGTTTTGTTTTTGGACAGGCATGTGGATTTCTTCTCAGCTTTTGTTGCGTCGCACACTTGTACGTGGATAACTCTATTGAGCTGGGTTATTTTGAAGACGAGCTAAGAATGTTATTTATCAAACAAAATATTATTTTCTTCTGCCAATAAACACCATTGCGTGAATTGCTGTTATTTTTAAATGTTTCTCATTATTAGTTCCATCAATTCCTTTCAGCATTACTTTATAAACATAATGCGAATTGCTATCCGCTACTGTCATTTCAGATTGTTTGATTTGTCTGCCTCCCATTCCTTCTTTTTCAATTAAATTTTTTAGTTTTTCACCTATAGCAAAAACATTATTGCTATCATTATTGGCAGCAAGTGAGAGTTCAATTTTATTAGGATCAATACAAATTTTTACAGAGTCCTTTTCGAATTTGTAAGTCTTGCATATTTTATCCTTTTGTAAATTCTGTACGGAATAATTATTAATTAAATAATCATACCCATCTATTCTCTCCATAACATCTGCCTCATCTGTTTTAGCACTATAATTAAAATACTTAACGTCATTTGGGAACTCTTCACCACGCTCCCAGCGGGATACATATTTTATATTCATCAAATCAAGCAATTTGTTTGTCTTTGTATAAGATAATATTTCAGTATCGAGTGAATCGCGTTTAAATAAAGAATCTAAGTTTTGGGTAAAATAAGGTTGCAATACCTTATAACCATGGATACTTACCATATATTCTGTTATGGAACTGATTTGTTTGCGATCGTTAAAAGAAGGCTGACTACTTGATTTTATCAGTTTCCCATTTATTAATAATTTATTTTTTTCCATCAGTTTTACAAAGTGATTTTTCTGACTGTTTAACGAAACAGAGAAAGCACTCCAGGGACCAAAAGAAGTTAAAAATGCAAGTACACATAGCGACATTGGAATGATCTTGATATTCTTTTTTTTACTTACTAAAAAATATGTGGCAATAAAAAATAACCATAATGCCAACACTAAAACAAAATATCGCAACTCTGTAATTCCATAATCGCTAATGCGTCTTTCAATCGCAAAAAATAATAAAATCAATAAAGGGAAAATTGCAAAATAAAAAAATCTGGAAAATCCGAGCATCCATTTATTGTTTGCGTCATTTCTGATAGGATGAATTAACAATAACGATAAAATACCTGCAACCGAAAAACCTAAAACCAAATAAGAAACCCAACCAACCGGCCATTGTTGCGTAAACAAAATTTTAAACATATACGCATATAATATCAACAAGTAAACTGTGATGATCGGCAACAAAACATATTGCGTAAATATTTTAAGCCCTTTTGGATAATCAGAATTCTCTTCTAAATCAGCATAGTTTTCGGGAAACCCTGCCAGAAAAAAACAAGTATTAAAAACTCCTGTTAATACGAGCCACAAATAGAAATACAAATTCCTGTCAACATTAATAGTAAACAGTTTTTCAATTGCTAATAATGCCAGTGCCAACCCTACATATAAAACAGCTGTATAAATTGCTCCGATTAATATTCTTAAGAATAGCATTTTGTTATATTGCCAAAATGCGTTCATCTCGCCGTGTGTTATAAAAGGGATAAATGCAATTAATAAATGAAGTCCCAAAGCAAACAATACGAAGCGGATAGTGCTGATCATCATGAACTCATCAGGCAATGAAAAATAATAAATGATTGCCAGTGCTATTCCGAATAATTGCAGTAAGAATTTTATATTATTACTAAGCACTTTTCTTTCAGCCAAAACTGTCAACGCTATCAACAGCAACATTCCCAGATAACAACTCATAACTGCATTCCAGTACCAGTGGTGTGTATTAGTTTGATTAAAAGGAAGGCGAGCTAATAAAATATTGAATACAGTGCCAATAATGGCAGCTATAATAGCAAACGAAAACCTTTTAAATGTATTGAAAACAAGATTTAAAAGTGCAGTGAAAGATGGCAATTTCATAATCACTATTTAAAATGGAATAAATATAAACTTCATTTTTATAATTAGAACTAAAATACTGAACTATAAAATTTTTATTTCTTAATTCCAATTAACAAACAGATCCAGCCGGCAATAAAAAATAATCCACCAATTGGAGTAATCGGACCGAGCCAATTCATTCCATCCAAATTCATTGCGGCTTTAAAAGTAAATGCGTATAAAGATCCGCTGAAAAATATAGTGCCGAGAATAAATAAAAACCCTGCCCACTCAATTAATTTGTTTTTAAATTCTTTATATAAAACACCAACCAATGCCAATGCAAAAACATGATAGAATTGATAACGCACAGCCGTTTCATAAACAGTTAATGAATGGTCATCAATCAATTTTTTTAATCCGTGTGCACCAAATGCCCCTAAAGCAACACTAAGTGCACCAAGGAATGCAGCGGTTCGTAAATATCCTTTATGCATAAAAAAGTTTAAGAGGTTTAAAAAAGTTTAAGAGGTTTAAGAAGTTTAAAAGGTTTAAAAAGTTGATCCTGTACTACCCATTCAACAGTTTCAAGATACTTTTCAAATTGATTTCGTTTCCTTGCAAATGAATTTTAGATTGAGAATAAAATTGTTTTCTTTCTTCTAATTTTTTTGCAAGAAAC
>CAILAF010000519.1 GCA_903832075.1 uncultured Chitinophagaceae bacterium | reverse complement strand
TGTCCATAAAGAATATTCACTTTGTAATGCAGACACAGGCTGAACGGCATGAGCACGACGAATGGTTTTTGCACCGGCTTCAGATAAACCAAAATATTTAACCTTACCTGCTGCAATTAAATCTTTAACCGTACCCGCAACATCTTCAATCGGTACATTAGGATCAACCCGATGTTGATATAACAAATCAATCACTTCAACATTTAATCTTTTTAATGAACCTTCAACAGCTTTTTTAATATTTTCCGGACGGCTATTAACACCTGCCATTTTCCACTCTTGAATATTAAAACCAAATTTTGTTGCAATGACAATCTTATCACGAAAAGGTGCTAAAGCCTCACCTACCAATTCTTCATTCATATAAGGACCATACACTTCGGCAGTATCAAAAAAGTTTACCCCTTTCTCAACAGCTTGATGCATTAAATAGATCATATCTTTTTTTTCAGGAAATGGAACATAACTAAAACTCATTCCCATACAACCCAATCCAATAGCAGATACTTCTAATCCGCTATTCCCTAATTTACGTTGTTGCATTTGCGTTGACATAATTTTATATTTTTAAATGTGGAGTAAAGTTAAATAACAAGAAGGGTTTAAATAATGGAAAGCAAACTATTTGATAATTATCAAACACTACTGAATTTTTAAGGACTTAGTACAAAAAAAATTGTTTTAATGTTTAGAAATTCCCTCAGTTCGTTAAGGATGACATTACTTAAACATCCGAAGTTTTTAAAACTTCGGATGTTTTTAATTAGTATGTATTTTACCATTCTATACCTTTAAATAATCGCAGAGTTTTATAACGAGATGCCCATCAGAGAAGAAAAATAATATTTTTGTTCAATATTTAAAATGTATACCTTTAATATTACGATTTTTTCACTCATTATTTAAAATACTGTAATATTTAATTAATAAAACAGCTCTATGAAATTCTCAAAACAACTTTTGTTTCTCATAGTTTTTGCAATTACTATTAAAACAAGCTTTGCACAATTAAAAAATGGTCCTACAATTGATAGTGCTGCACCTCAAATATTTATTAAAGAAAGTTTAGATAAAAAATTTGTACCGGATATTTTAAAAAATAAAACTATTGTTATTGATTTTTGGGCAACATGGTGTGCCCCTTGCATTGCAGGTTTTCCACACTTCAACGAACTTGCTGATAAGTTTGCAAATAATAACAATATTGTTTTTGCAACAATGACAGATGAGAACAGAGATAAAGTGGAGTTATTTTTCAAACGCACACAAAAATCATTAAAAGGATTAAAATTATTGGATGATAGTGTGAAAACGATGCATGGATTTAGCATCGTAACTATTCCACAGTCTGTAGTCGTTGATAATAACGGCATTGTACGATGGAAAGGCAATACATCTGATTTATCAGAAAATATTATTGACTCAATCAGCAAAAAAATACCCCTCAATAAAATAAATTCAACAGCAAAATCAAATCCATATATTGCTCCTGATGTTCAAAAATTTACTAATACTGCAAAATTTTTAATTGAATTTAATAAATCTTCAGATACTAGTAAAATTGATAATGCTTCAGGCGGTTGGGGGAATCTTGGTGATGATTTTGTTCAAATAAATTATAACAGAACAACAATAGCTCAATTTCTGGCAAAATTTTTAGGACAAGCACCAGAAAGATTCATCATAACAAATGAACAAAAAGGCAATTTTAAAATTGACATAAGGTTTAGCCCTCATGGAATTTTAGATAGCAGCTATGCAAACAAGTTTGTTGAAAATAGACCGAACCTGAACATATTAATATATATGCTATCAAAAGCCTTTAAATTTAATTTTACTGTAAAGAAAGAAAAAGTAAGCGGCTATAATCTTATACTAATTGATAGTGTTAAATTAAAACAATTTGAAACAATTCATTCAAATAGTGAAAGAGGCGCTGTCAATCATGCTAGTGAAAGCGATGCTGTCAATGGATTAGTAGAATTTGCTAATCGAAGCTTACAGGATATAACTATATCATTGGAAAATTATTTAAAGAAACCTATTCAGAATTCTCTCACAAATAATAAGCATTATGATTTTACTTTAAATGTTACAGACATTGACAATGCTAATAAACAATTAGCAAAATATGGTTTGCAATTAAAAGAAACTAATGATACGCTATTTGAAATGAATTATCTTGATTTTAAATAAATAACGACTATCGCATTTCCTACCACCATATTCAATAAATTACTTGTTTCATATATTTTATGATAAAGAATAATACTGCATGATCAGAGACCTGCGCAAAAAAAACTATTCATTTACTTCACAACCATGTTTTCTTCTTGTATCAATTAAATACTGAATTTTCCAACCACCCGACAGTTTTACTAAAATAAAATTATCTACACCGCAATGTGTAAATTGATTATTGTAATAAAACCTATAAGGTGTCCAAACATTAGCTAATACCCCTTCTATTTTAATTGCATCAAATACAATTCTTTCATCGGCAGAGTCTTTAGGTAATTTGCCAATACTTTCAATAAACGCTGGCACATTTTCATTTCTTACAAATAGTTTGCCTTGTTTATTTAAAGCAATGGTTTGCATAATAGCACTATCGGCAAAACATTCTTTTAACATTAAAGCATTACTACTTTTCATGGCAATAAATAATTTGTTGATCACTAATTTAACCGAGTCATCTTCTTTCTGGGCAAATGAAACATCACAAATACTTAATGCCAATATCAATATTAAAAATATTTTCTTATTCATATCAATTGTTTAAATGAAGATAGAAATTTATAACTGATTGAATAGTATCAATAAAAAAAAGGGGCACTATTCGTGCTCCCTTTTATGCCCATAATTGTAACCCAACTAAATTTTCAATGCAATTGCATCGCCAATCATTTTTCCTTTGTCATCCATAACTTGAACAAAATATTTTCCTGCATTTCCGGCATTTACATTAACTGATATAGTATAATTACCTGTTGATGAGGTAGTTTCTTTTTTGGTTGCTACTAATCTTCCTGATGTTACTTCGAAAATATTTACAATAACATAAGGAGTTGCTTTTTCTATATTTATTCCTATTTGAATGTTATTAATAAATGGATTTGGGAATATAGAAGTAATAGATTCATCTCCATCATTATCTTGTCCACCACTATCAGGATCAAGTGCTCCGCTATTATTTAATCCGGATGCTAATCCGGTAGCAATAGTTACTGTTCTGGTAATGGTATCATTACAAACGTGTTCGCCACTTGCAATCAATCTAACACCTACTGTTGATACATTCTTTGAAAAAGTATGTGTAGGTTGATTATCATAAGATGTATTGCCATCACCAAATGACCAAGTATAAGCTAAGTTGCCATTTGAAGGTGTAGAAGTATTGATAAAACTTATTGTACT
>CAILAF010000518.1 GCA_903832075.1 uncultured Chitinophagaceae bacterium | reverse complement strand
GGCAGGAGGTTTTAATATTAATGCTGCCAATCATCGAGTAGAAATTAATCGCTTGAAAAAAAATAAAGCAGATACACTCGCCAATAAATTAATTGATTTGATTACACTTGATGTAGATTCATCATTACAAAACATTAATAAAGGTTTTGAATTGCAACCATTGGATTATGTTTTTGTTCCTGAATTATTAAATTATAAAATGTTGGGTAATGTAAAAATTAGAGGAGAAGTTTTATATCCCGGCGATTATACTTTAGAAAGAAGAGATGAATCTGTATTGGATTTAGTAAGCAGATCGGGTGGTATCAGTCCTTTTGGCTCATTGAGTAATTTACAGGTTTATAGAAATGGATTAAGAGTCGGCACTAATATTTTCGAAGATGGCAATTCAAAAACAGAAAAATTTTTATTGTTACCCAACGATAGTATTTATGTTCCAAAGAATGAATCATTTGTTCAGGTAAATGGCGCAGTATTCAATCAACAAATTGTAAGTTATGAATCAACCCGCTTCATGTATTATATTTCTGCAGCCGGTGGTGTAAAAGAAAATGGAAAATTAAAAAGAGCTTATATTCAATACAGCAATGGAATGAATAAAAAGATCAAACATTTTTTATTCATTCGTACTTATCCAAAAGTATTGCCGGGTAGTAAAATTTTTGTTCCCGAAGCTGCTGCATATGAAGGAAGTATTAATTTAGGTCAGGTTTCATTATATGCCGGCTTGGTAACAACATTAGTTGCTTTGATTAGTGTATTGAAGAATTTATAAATGTCTTTTGGTCTTTGGTCTTTGAATCTTCTTTCTAAAGACTAGAGACCAAAGACCAAAGACCAAAGATAAAAACCATGCAAGAACATTCACCAAACATACATGATATAGAAGAACCGGAATTTTCTTTTAAAAATATTTTATTGAACTGGATTAACAATATCAAATTTGTATTACGTCAATGGAAATTTTTATTGATTATAGGATTGATTGGTGCTGTCATAGGATTTGGATACGGATTAACAAAAAAAAATACGTATACAGCTAATTTAACTTTTATTGTAGAAGAAGCCAAACCTTCGGGAGGCTCAGTATTATCAGCACTTTCAGGCTCTTTAGGATTTGATGTTGGCGGATTGAATGGAGGTAACGGAATTCTTTCTGGCGATAATGTTTTGCAGTTAGTGAAAAGTCATTCACTCATCAAAAAAACATTACTCACTGCATATAATGATTCAGGTAATTATTCTTTAGCTGATAAATATGCGGATACGTACGATTTAAAAACAAAATGGTTAAACAATAAAAAAATCGGACAAACAATTAATTTCAATACCGATAAAAATAATTTCTCAAGATTGGATGATAGTTTATTACAAACACTAATAAAAAGAATTGATGAAGAAGATATTGATATCAGCAAACCTGATAAGAAATTAAGTTTCTTCCAGATTACTGTTACCATGTGTGATGAAAGATTAAGTAAATTATTTTGTGAAAGATTATTAAAAACGACTACTGATTTTTATATTGAAGCAAAGACAAGAAGAACGAGAAAGAATGTTGAAAGATTACAATCAAGAGCAGACAGCATTGGATTATTATTAAACAGCAAAACATTCAATGCAACCGAAGCAGATAGATTATTATTGGATGCCAATCCTATTTATAGCAATCCGTCTGTCAATGCTGAAATATCTTCCAGAGAGAAAGGAATGTTAGGTTCAATTTATTCAGAGATCGTAAAGAACTTAGAGATCAGTAAAACCGCTTTGATACAAGAAACGCCCACTGTTCAAATTGTAGATGAACCCGAATTACCATTGAAGAAAAATAAAATGCATGTATTGATTACTGCATTTTTAGGAGCTGTAATTGCTGTATGTATTGGTGGACTTTTTTTACTTTATTCGAAAAGGAAATAGAAAATAGTCTTTAGATATTAGTCTTTGGTCTTTAGTGTCAGATATGTGATGAACTGTTCGAAATGTAAAGTTTAATAAAGTAAGAAAAAATTTAGACTAACACTAAATACTAAAGACTC
>CAILAF010000517.1 GCA_903832075.1 uncultured Chitinophagaceae bacterium | reverse complement strand
TAGAAATAAAACCCAAACCAATGGCTCCCATTTTTTTTGTTTTGCCCCATTCAAAAAAATAATCGAATAAAAATGTTTGTTCTGCAATTTTTCTATCCTTACTACTAAAAACCAATACTGGCGATATTTCTATGATAGTGTTAGTAATAATTTTTTCAGCAGTAAATACACCTCTTCCTTTTTTTGAAGAAAGCGCTACAAACAAAAAAGGCAAAATCATGTTATAATTATAATATTAAAGCGACGAAGATAAGAGAAACATCAACTTTAGTTTTCTGAAAAAATATTGACTTCAATTTTATTACTTCCCACCTTTGAAAAAATCAAGCAAATAACTGCAAGCAATTGCTATTAATTATGGCAATAACACGCAAAGTTTCCAAAAAATTATATAATTTTTTATATGCGGTTAATTAATCATTCTTTAATTCATAAAAATGAATGAAATTGCATCATATAAATTTTAATATATACAATTATGTGTGGAATAGTTGGATACACCGGGCATCGCGAAGCTTATCCTGTAATTTTAAAAGGATTGAAAAGATTAGAATATCGTGGTTACGATAGTTCTGGCGTTGCATTATTAAATGATGGTTTAAAAGTTTATAAGAAAAAAGGGAAGGTTGTTGAGTTGGAAGAAAGTGTTGTTAGCGAAAATTTACATGCACACATTGGCATTGGTCATACGCGTTGGGCAACACATGGTGAACCAAGTGATCGGAATGCGCATCCTCATTTAAGCAATAGCGGTGAGTTAGCGATGATTCATAATGGTATCATTGAAAATTATGTATCTATTAAAAACGATTTATTAAAAAAAGGATACACATTTAAAAGTGATACCGATACTGAAGTGTTATTGAATTTTATTGAAGACATAAAAAAAAATAATGGTGGCACTTTAGAAGAAGCTTTACGCATTGCACTTAAACGTATTGTTGGTGCATATTGCATTTTATTAATTTCTAATGAAAATCCTGAAACAATTATTGCGGCAAGAAAAGGAAGTCCTTTGGTGATTGGTATTGGAAAAGGCGAACATTTTTTAGCAAGTGATGCCTCGCCAATCATTGAATACACCAAAGAAGTTGTTTATGTAAACGATTATGAAATTGCCATCGTTCGTCCGGATGAATTGATATTAAAAAATCTTGGTAACGAAAAACAAACCCCATTCATTACAAAACTTGATATAGAATTAGCGGCCATTGAAAAAGGCGGCTATGATCATTTCATGTTAAAAGAAATTAATGAACAACCTGAAACGATTTATGATTGCTTGCGCGGAAGATTATTACCCGATGTTGGACAAATTATGATGGCTGGTGTAGAAAATAATTTAGCAGCATTAACTAATGCAAATAGAATGGTGATTGTTGCTTGCGGAACCAGTTGGCATGCGGGTTTGATCGCAGAATATGTAATTGAAGAATTATGTCGCATTCCTGTTGAAGTTGAATATGCAAGTGAATTTCGTTACAGAAATCCTGTTGTAAATAAAGGCGATGTTATCATTGCCATTTCACAAAGTGGTGAAACTGCCGATACATTGGTTGCATTAGAAAGTGCTAAACAAAAAGGTGCATTTATTTTTGGTGTGGTGAATGCAGTTGGTAGTAGCATTGCACGATTAAGTGATGCAGGTGCATATACACATTCGGGTCCTGAAATTGGTGTTGCAAGTACAAAAGCTTTCACCGGACAATTAGCTGTGTTATTAATGATGGCATTGAAAATTGGTTATGCAAAAGGAACAATTGATGATGAAAGATATATTCATCTGATGAATGAATTAAATACTGTTCCTGAAAAAGTAAAAGAAATATTGGCCGATACTTCAAACATAAAACGTATTGCCGAAAAATATAAAGATGCAAATGACTTTTTATTTTTAGGACGTGGTTATAATTTTCCAATTGCTTTAGAAGGCGCATTAAAGTTGAAAGAAATTTCTTACATACATGCCGAAGGTTATCCGGCAGCAGAAATGAAACACGGACCCATTGCATTGGTTGAAGAAAAATTACCGGTAGTTTTTGTTGCAACAAAAGATTCGTACTACGAAAAAATTGTAAGCAATGTGCAAGAAATAAAAGCAAGAAAAGGAAAAGTTATTGCAGTAGCAACCTTCGCAGATGCAGTGATACCAAGCATGGCAGACGATGTGATGTTTGTTCCAGATGCCGATGAAATTGTTGCACCATTATTAAGTGTTGTTCCGTTACAATTGTTAAGTTATTATGTTGGTGTAGCAAAAGGTTATGATGTTGATAAACCGAGAAACTTAGCTAAAAGTGTAACAGTTGAATAAAAAATGAAAAGGCAAAAGTGAAAAGTGAAAAACAAAAAGTATGAAATTAGTTTTAGGTTTTAACTTATGATTTTTTCTTTGCTAAATTGAAAAACTAAAGTACAAGTGAGTGACACAACGATGTTGATAAAAGATATAAAGCTCATTCAATAAAAAATTACTCATGACTAAAAATATCATCAAAAAAAATTCAATTGCCTCTTTAGGTTATGGATTTATTGGTAAACAATTTATTCCTAAAGGAGAAGATGAATATTTTTACAGAGATAAGCAAAACCGCAGTGGTATTGATTATCGTCAGTTAACGGCTTACGAAATTGAAGTATTGGTTCGTAATAGAAATACAAGTGCTGATTGGAATAAAATATTTGTATCCGATGCATTTAATCCGGAATTATTAAAAAATTGTAAGTTTTATGGATTGGTTAGAATTGGAAAATTAGAACCTTATTGTTTAAGTTTTTCTGATTTAAAAATTCCGGTAG
>CAILAF010000516.1 GCA_903832075.1 uncultured Chitinophagaceae bacterium | reverse complement strand
GCATTGTTGCCAACAATACTTATCGTGCAGAATTTATTTATGATAATTTAATGATTGAAGCAAATATCATTCATGCTTCTTATGTAAATCAAATAAAAAAATTATTATTCTTAGGTTCATCTTGTATCTATCCAAAATTGGCACCGCAGCCATTGAAAGAAGAATATTTATTGCAAGGATATTTAGAATCTACCAATCAACCTTATGCAATTGCAAAAATTACCGGAATAGAATTATGCGATGCTTATCGTGCACAATATGGTTGTCATTTTATTTCTGCTATGCCAACTAATTTATACGGACCGAATGATAATTATGATTTAGAGAAATCGCATGTATTACCTGCATTGCTTAGAAAATTTATTACTGCCAAAAGAAACAATGAATCTTTTGTAACCCTTTGGGGAAGCGGTTCTCCGAGAAGAGAATTTTTGCATGTGGATGATTTGGCAGATGCTTGTTTATTTTTAATGAGTAATTATGATGAGAAAGGATTGGTGAATATTGGTTGGGGCAATGATGTTACCATTTTGGGATTAGCACAATTAATAAAAAAGATTAGCGGATTTGAAGGCGAACTACAATTTGATTCAACTAAACCGGATGGTACACCGCAAAAATTATTGGATGTACAAAAACTAAATCATTTAGGTTGGAAAGCAAGTATAACTTTGGAAGAAGGAATTAAAAAAGTGTATGAAGAAATAAAAGATACAATTTGGAATTAGCAAACAATACAATGAAAATATTAATAACAGGTGGTGCAGGATTTATTGGTTCTAATTTAACTGAACATTTATTGAATGATGAACGTGTAAGTTTGGTTCGAGTGTTTGATAATTTGGCAACAGGTTCATTAGATAATCTTTCTGAATTTGCATCCAATCAAAAGTTTGAATTTGTAGAAGGCGATATCAGAAATTATCATTCCTGTTTACAAGTTAGTAAAGATGTTGATTTAATTTCTCATCAGGCTGCATTGGGTTCTGTGCCACGTTCTATCAATGATCCGCTTACAACAAATGATGTAAACATTACCGGCACACTCAATATTTTTACAGCAGCAAAAGAAAATAAAGTAAAGCGTGTAGTGTATGCTGCAAGTTCTTCAACCTATGGTGATCATCCTGATCTTCCTAAAGTAGAAGATAAAATTGGTAATCCTTTATCGCCTTATGCAGTTACAAAATTGGTGAATGAATTGTATGCAAAAGTGTATGCGAATGTGTATGGAATGGAATTAATTGGATTAAGATATTTTAATGTGTTTGGTCCGAAACAAAATCCAAAAGGCGCTTATGCGGCAGTAATTCCTTTATTTGCTGAAGCCATTTTAAATAATCAATCACCCATCATTAATGGTGATGGAACTATTTTTCGCGATTTTACTTTTGTTGCAAATGCAGTGCAGGCAAATGTTTTGGCGTTGTTTACTGAAAACAATAATGCATTGAATCAAGTATACAATATTGCTTACGGCGAAAAAACTTCTTTATTGCAATTGGTAGAAATGATAAATAAAATTGTAGGAAAAAATATTCAACCTGCTCATCGTGAAAATAGAAAAGGAGATATTCCAAAAAGTTTGGCTGATATTTCAAAAGCAAAAAAATTATTGAATTATTATCCGCAATTTTCTGTTGAACAAGGTTTGCAAAAAACAATGGAATGGTATAAAACGCATTTGAAGAAATAATAAAGATGAAATCAATTTTAATAACAGGTGGTGCAGGATTTATAGGAAGTCATGTGGTGCGATTATTTGTTACAAAATATCCGCAGTATAAAATTGTGAATTTAGATGCATTAACCTATGCGGGTAACTTAGAAAATTTGAAAGATGTTGATCAATCAAAAAATTATTTTTTTGAAAAAGTAAATTTATTAGATGCAAATAAAGTTGCAGAAGTTTTTATCAAACATCAAATTACCGATGTTATTCATTTGGCAGCTGAATCACATGTTGATCGTTCGATTATTTCTCCAATGGATTTTGTTTATACCAATATTATCGGCACAGTTAATTTATTGAATGTGGCAAAAAATTATTGGAAAGAAAATTATTCCAATCATTTGTTTTATCATATTTCAACTGATGAAGTTTATGGTGCATTGGGTGCAACCGGTTTATTTACTGAAACAACTGCTTATCGTCCTAACTCGCCATACTCAGCCAGCAAAGCATCTTCCGATCATTTTGTAAGAGCGTATGCCGAAACGTATCATCTGCAAACCATCATTTCAAATTGTTCTAATAATTATGGTCCGTTTCATTTTCCGG
>CAILAF010000515.1 GCA_903832075.1 uncultured Chitinophagaceae bacterium | reverse complement strand
GGCGCAAAATACTTGTATTTTCTCAACAGAATTTGCATTGAAATTAATGGGCGATGTGCAACAATATTTTATTGATAAAAGTGTTCGCAATTTTTATAGTGTAAGTATCAGTGGTTATCATATTGCAGAAGCCGGTGCAAATCCAATTACTCAATTGGCATTTACTTTATCGAATGGATTTACTTATGTAGAATATTATTTGAGCAGAGGAATGAATATTGATGACTTTGCAAATAATTTATCTTTTTTCTTCAGCAATGGAATGGATCCAGAATACAGTGTGATAGGAAGAGTTGCAAGAAGAATTTGGGCAAAGGCAATGCGATATAAATACAAAGCCAACAAGCGTAGTCAGATGTTGAAATATCATATTCAAACAAGCGGTCGTTCTTTGCATGCGCAGGAAATTGATTTCAATGATATTCGCACAACATTACAAGCATTGTATGCGATTTATGATAATTGCAATTCTCTTCACACTAATGCTTATGATGAAGCCATCACAACACCAACTGAAGAAAGTGTGCGCCGTGCAATGGCCATTCAATTAATTATTAATCGTGAATTAGGAAGTGCTATTACAGAAAATTTTATTCAAGGTTCTTTTATTATTGAAGAATTAACTGATCTGGTTGAAGATGCCGTCCTGACTGAGTTTGATCGTATCAACGAACGTGGTGGTGTTTTGGGCGCGATGGAAAGAATGTATCAACGAAATAAAATTCAGGAAGAAAGTTTGTATTACGAAACATTAAAACATACCGGCGAATTACCGATCATTGGCGTAAATACTTTCTTGAATAAAAAAGGAAGTCCAACTATTTTACCAACCGAAATTATTCGTTCAACCAAAGAAGAAAAAGAACAACAAATTCAAAACCTGCAGGCATTTCAACATCGCAATCAAAACATTTCTACAGAACAATTAAATCATCTAAAAACCGTTGCCATCAACAATGGAAATTTATTTGAAGCATTGATGGATACTGTAAAATATTGTTCGCTCGGACAAATCACGCATGCTTTGTATGAAGTTGGCGGACAGTACAGAAGAAATATGTAATTTTCTGCTTCCCTCCTTGTTTGCACTGAGCATGTCGAAGTGAGGAGGGATAGAGGGAGGTGACCTACTTACATACTATGATGAAATTAATTCAACACTTCAAAAACAAACCATTTTTAGGTTACCTACTTCTTGTAGTTTCCTTCTCGTTGCTGTTTATTTTTGTTGAGTTGAACAATGAGAAATTATTTACCAATGATTTCTTGGTGTATTTCGAAGCGACCAATGATTTCTTCAAGGGGAATAATCCTTATGTTCATTCGTATGGTTTACAAACAGGTTATTTTAAATACGCCCCAACCACCTTGTTGTTTTTTGCTCCTTATGTACTTTTGAGTTTCGGTAAAATGAAATTTGTACACTTGTTTTTATTGGTGTGTTCGTTAGGAATAGCATTGCCACTTTGGAAAAGAATATTGGAAAAACAGTTAGGAATAATTAAAAAACAATTTTTGTTTCTGTTTTTATCTTTTTTGGTAATTGCAATACATGTCACGCGGGAATTACATCTAGGTAATGTTAACCTCATCTTGTTGTTTTTGTTTG
>CAILAF010000514.1 GCA_903832075.1 uncultured Chitinophagaceae bacterium | reverse complement strand
GCAGCAGTATCAACAACATTATAAATAGTTTCTACTTTCTTTAATTTAAATAATTGTTGTATTGTTTTCCCAATAGTTGCAGAAACATTTGTGACTATTGTTGCATCTTTAAAAACCTTTGCAGTATTGCGTTTGAAGAAATTACTACGTGTAAAAAAATTATCTTTCGCTGTAATTTCATAATGAGATGCTTGTTCCGAAACTAAATAAGGAATATGCCAATCATTACAAATTTCTCTTGCAACCAATCCGGCTTTCATTGGAACATGAACATGAACTAGTTTCGGTTTGCCAAATTTTTTTGCATACTTTATTAAAACATGACGATAAAAAAAACGGTACTTTATATTGTATCTTATCTTATCAATAAAATCAATCCCGATATTTTTAAAAGAAAAACTATAAATGAATTCTCTTAAATTATTTTGTTTTGAATAAGTAGATTCATCATTAGTGCTAATATCTTTTCCAACTTGTACAACATGAATAACATCAATAGGAATTAATGTAGAAACAGCCATTGCATGACGTTGAATAAAATCACCATTCACAGGTTCGTAAGAATTTGGATACCAACTTGCCAACCATAATATTTTCATGCACTGTTTTTTCTAAATAAAAAATATATTAACCATCATGCTGTTAATTCAATTAAATGTACAAAAGTTTAATTAATGTATATTTGAAACACATCTTTGTTCTATGGCATTATTAAAGTTTAATAAACGAGCAAAAACAGAAAACGAAACAGGTTTAAGCTCAAGCAGTGTAATGAATGGTGGTCGTTTTTTTAATAAAAACGGTACATCAAATATACAAGTGGAAGGCATGAGTTTTTTTGAAAGATTGAATATTTATCATGCATTATTATCCATGAAAAGAAGAAAATTCATTCTTCTTATTTTGATCTTTTTTATTCTTGTTAATTTATTTTTTGCATCACTTTATTTAATTATCGGCATTGATCATTTACAAGGCTTGTCGGGTACTTCTGCAACTGATAAATTTGGTGAAGCATTTTTTTTCAGCGCACAAACTTTTACAACTGTTGGTTATGGAAGAATTAATCCTGTTGGTTTTTGGGCAAGTCTAACTGCTGCCTTTGAAGCATTGATTGGGTTAATGAGTTTTGCATTAGCAACCGGATTATTATATGGAAGATTCTCTAAACCCAAAGCCTATATACATTACAGCAAGAACGCCATCTTTGCTCCTTTTAAAGAAGGCACTGCATTAATGTTTAGAATGGTACCTTATACAAAAAATCATTTAGTGAATGTTGAAGTAAAAGTTACATTGGTATTAAGAATTATGGAAGATGGAATAATGAAAAATAAATTCTTTAATGTTCCATTGGATATTTCTAAATCCATTACCATGACTGCTAACTGGACATTGGTACATGTTATTAATGAAGATAGTCCATTTTATAATTTATCTAAAGAAGATATGAGTAATGCGCAGGCAGAAGTTTTAATTTTTGTACAAGGTTTTGATGAAAGTTTTTCTAACACAGTTATCTCTCGAACATCTTATTCGCATGACGATTTTATTTATGGTGCAAAATTTAAACCCATGTTTCATCCTGATGCGAATAATACCACTACTATTTTACATTTAGACAGATTAAATGATTATGAACCTGCTGAAATAAATATTCAGTTTTAAAAAAACTTACTCCCAAAATTTTATTGGATACTCAGCACAAATATTATTTGATTCATTTTCATACACATGCCCTAATTCGTGTAACTCTTTCGGAGATAGAGTTAATTGAATTAAATTAAATACTTCCCTTTCTTCAAAACGGATATGTGCTTCTAACATTTGCTGTAATTGATCGAAGATGGAATATTCAGTTAATACATCAGAACGTTCAAAGAAATTTCTGATAACTAAATGATCATTGACCATTTTATCAATCACTTCTTTTAATGCAGGATAAGAAACAAACGGTGCTAAATATTTTTCTTCTATTTCAAAATGATGTTGCAAATCTTCTTGCCAGAAATACATACAAAAATCTCGCATCAAAATTTTATCCGCTTGTTTCTTTATTCCCTTTTCTAAAAATAAACAAAACAATAAGCCATTATGATGTTGCCTTGATAAAGGTTGCAATTCAACTGCTCGTCTAATTGGTTCCATTATTTCAACGAATTAATGATTGTATTAAATTCTTCCGCATTTAAAGAAGCACCACCAACTAAACCACCATCCACATCGGTTTGAGAAAATAATTCTTTTGCATTATTTGCTTTCACGCTTCCGCCATATAAAATAGAAATATTATCAGCAATAGTTGCGCCATATTTATTTGCAAATTGCGAACGAATGAATTGATGTATTTCCTGCGCTTGCGCACTGGTAGCGGTTTTACCGGTACCAATTGCCCAAATTGGTTCGTACGCAATCACTACTTTTTGAATTTGTTCGGCAGATAAATGAAACAAAGATTCTTGCAATTGTTTTGCAACAAATTCGTTTTGAGCATTTGCTTCGCGAACACTCAATGCTTCACCACAACAAAAAATTGGTGTAACATTATTTTCCAAACAAATATTTACTTTCTCTGCTAAAAGTTGATTGCTTTCGTTAAAATATTCGCGGCGTTCACTATGTCCTAACACTACATGATGCACACCAATTGATAATAACATTTCTACACTTGTTTCTCCGGTATAAGCACCGCTTTTTTTATTATAACAATTCTGTGCAGCGATAAAAACATTTTTCTTTCCTTCAATTTTGTGTTGCGCCATTATTAAATAAGGAAATGGTACTGCAAATATTGCTTGTTGATATTCGTTCAATTGATGTGGCAATACAATAATATCATCTAATAATTTTTCACCTTGTTGTAAGGTTAAATTCATTTTCCAGTTTGCAGCGGCAATTTGTTTTCTCATTTGATACTATATTTTAGATAAAAATTTATTTAAAGAGTTTTGAAAAAAATGCAATAATAATCCATCGTTTTGAAACATAAACAGATTTTCTTTTTGAAATAATTGCATTGAAGATTTGTTTAGCGGCTTCTTGTGCAGAGATCATCCAAAATAGTTTATTAGATTTTGCCATTGCTGTATCAACAAAGCCTGCGCGAACATCAGTTACAAAAATATTTAATTTCCATTTTCGTATTTTCATATTCAATCCTTTCAAATAGCTTACCTGGTAAGCTTTTGAAG
>CAILAF010000513.1 GCA_903832075.1 uncultured Chitinophagaceae bacterium | reverse complement strand
ATTAAATTATCATAAATAAATTCTGCACGATAAGTATTGTTTGCAACAATGCCACCCACTTTAGCCGCAGCTAAAAAAACATAATCAGGTTTTTCTGTTGCAAAAAAATTATTTACTTGTTGTTGATTTCTTAAATCCAATTCTTTCGATGATCTGGTAATAATATTGTTATAACCATCTTTTAATAATCTTCTTCCAATGGCACTTCCCACCATTCCTCTATGCCCGGCAATATATATTTTTGATTGTTTGTTCATCATTGTTCAGTATCGTTATATGTCTTTGGTCGTTGGGTGTTGGTCTTTGATAAAACATTTTTTTCTTGCTAAGGATTAAAGACCAACTCCTAAAAACTTTTCCTCAATATGCTTTCTCTTAATGCATTAATCCTTTTTTGAATAATATTTAATTCTGTAATCAAATATTCTTTCTCTTTCCCTTCTATGAAAGAAAGATTACAAGCAATTTCAAAAAAAGTCTCTAATTCAAATGAAGAACCGATGGCTATTTCCAAAAATCGCGCAAAATCAATTTCTGTTTTTCTGCTACAACCTTCCGCAATATTTGCAGGAATAGAAACAACACAACGATTCATTTGTATTACTAGTCCATACTTTTCATTTGAAGGAAATTGTTTTGTAACCTCATATACTTTAGTTACAAATTCAACTGATTGTTTCCAAACTTCCAACTGCCGAAAATTTCGCATTACGTTAAAAGTTAAACAGTCTTTGGTCTTTGGGTGTTGGTCTTTGACAAAACATTTTTTTTCTTACTAAAGACAAAAGACTAACTCCTAAAAACTTTCCTTATTCAAATTCATTCCTAATATTAAATCCGTTTTCCTTTAAATATTTTTCTCTTCTAAATAATTCAACATCACTCGCAACCATTTCTTTTACCAATGAGGCTAAATCATATTTTGGTATCCATCCTAATTGTGTTCTTGCTTTGGTTGCATCTCCAATTAATAAATCAACTTCAGTTGGACGATAATATCTTGGATCTACTTTCACTACAATCGTTCCTTCTTTAATTTGATATTTTGGATTTTTACATTTCACTACATAACCTTCTTCATTTGCATTTTCAAATCTAAATCCAACTTCTATTCCAACTTCATTAAATGCCATTTTTACAAAATCACGTATTTGTGTGGTGATTCCTGTTGCCAACACATAATCTTCCGGTTTATCTTGTTGCAATATCAAATACATTCCTTCCACATAATCTTTCGCATGACCCCAATCTCTTTTTGAATTTAAATTTCCTAAGTATAAAGTATTCTGCAAACCCAAGGCGATCTTTGCAACTGCCCTGGTAATTTTTCTTGTAACAAATGTTTCACCTCGTTCGGGCGATTCATGATTAAATAAAATTCCATTACATGCATACATATTATAGGCTTCGCGATAATTAACTGTTATCCAATACGCATATAATTTTGCAACGGCATAAGGCGAACGTGGATAGAAAGGTGTTGTTTCGCTTTGCGGAACAGCTTGCACCAATCCATATAATTCGGAAGTAGATGCCTGATATACTTTTGTTTTTTTCGTTAATCCCAATAATCTTACAGCTTCCAATATTCTTAAAGTACCTATGCCATCTGCATTTGCAGTGTATTCGGGTTCTTCAAAACTTACATGCACATGACTCATTGCAGCCAAATTATAAATTTCATCGGGTTGTACTTCCTGAATAATTCTGATGAGATTGGTTGAATCAGTCAAATCACCAAAATGCAAAGTCAAATGTTTATCAGGTACATGCGGATCTTCATAAAAATGATCAATGCGCTGCGTATTGAATAAAGAACTTCTTCTTTTAATACCATGCACTTTGTAACCTTTCTTTAATAACAACTCGGCAAGATAGGCACCATCCTGACCTGTGATGCCCGTAATTAATGCAGTTTTCATTTTACAAAAGAAATGAATTTATTGAAATGAATAATTGTTAAATGTCATACGGAAGCTATCTATTTTTTAAAAAACTGACTGATCTTTCTTAACGGTTTTAAATAAAGTGTAAACAAACCCGGTTTTAAATCATTTACACGCCAAGCTTGTCTATCACCATGATTGGCTTTTAAACGATTAAAAATATTTTTATTACTCGCCCCCCCGGTTCTCATATGAATCAATACTTCAGGCAAATAAAAAGTATTAATCTGATGTTTATATATAAAACGTAACATCAATTCATAATCAGCAGCAGTACCTAATTCCAAATTAAATACACCATATTTTTCAT
>CAILAF010000512.1 GCA_903832075.1 uncultured Chitinophagaceae bacterium | reverse complement strand
GTTATTGCAATGGCTTCAACACCATAAACCGCACTGCCAAAGGTTTTGACAAGCATAAGAAAAAATTTATTTGACCAGCAATAGACTTACAATGATGCTTTACTTGTGTCACTCACTTCAACTCAAGTAACACGCATCAACCATGAGGAGTATTTATGCGGATAATTATGCGATACTAAATTAAGAAAGATTGCAGAGAAATTATAATTTATTCAAAATATCTACCACACCTTCTTTCTTCAAAATCAAATAACCTAAGCGATCGTTACTAATTCCATCTTTTAATTGATAATTAAAAACTAATTGATCATCAGTGGCTGTTGTTTCAAAATACCGGAACTGAATATTTGAATATTGTTTTAAATCTTCACCAATCTCATATAAATGTGTAGATAAAATAAACAATGCATTATTCATTTTGCGTAAGCCCTCAACCACTGTGGTACTGCATTTCATGGCATCTTGCACATTGGTTCCTTTAAATAATTCATCAATTAAAATCAACCATTTTTTTCCATCACTTATTTTTTCAATGGTATTTTTAATTCTTTGAACTTCATTAAAAAAATAGCTTTCTCCTTTTACAATATTATCCACCACATTAATATTGCTTAGCAAACCATTAAACAAACTTAACTGCATTTGCTTTGCAGGAACTGCCATACCAATATGTGCCAAATAAGTTGACAAACCAACTGCTTTAATGAAAGTGCTTTTACCGGCCATGTTGGCGCCGGTAAGAAATAAAAAATTATGTTGTTGTTTTAAATCAATATCATAAGCAACCGGTGTATGCAATAGCGGATGATATAATTGTATGGCATTTAACGTAGGCTCATTACTTGCAATAAAATCGGGAAAACAATAATTATATTTTTTGCAAGCTATTGCCATGCTGTAATAAGCATCGAGCATACTGAATGTTTCAATCAGTTCTAATGTTTGTTGTTTAAAATGATTTCTAATAAAAAAAGCATATTGCAAAAATTTTTCGGGAGATAATGGTTGCACTTTTTTATATGCTAACATTTCAACGATTTCGGGACGATGTAATAATTGATCGACCCGGTCAAGAATATTTTTTAATAATGGAGGATTATTATTATCCGATAGTAATTGCAACAATTCATTCAATCCTTGAATAAAATCTATAAAATGTGTAACCGAATATTTAGCAATTGAATAATCGGATGCATTGGTTAATTTGTACATAAAAGCATTGACAGCATTGGGATGTGAAGGCAATGCATCTATCGCAGTTTCATAAAAACGATCAATCACCATTACTGTTCCGTTAGAAATTTTTATGGGCCATTTATGCTGAACAGATAAAATTTTTCTGATTACATTCTGTGTTTCATTAATTTTTTCAACTGATTCTAAAGGAACACTTAAAAAATAACGCAACCATTCTCTGCCGCCGGTTGTTTGTGTAAAATTCAAGTGATGAAAAACAGATTGTTCTTCATCGTTATGAAAAATAGAAAGGTCTTGTAAAGTAATTTTATCTATAAGCATATCAGTTTCCGGTTTCAAGTTTCAAGTTACCTGTAACCGGTAACTTGAAACCTGCAATATGTATTTATCTATTAAAAAGAATTCTTTCTCCCAATTTAGATTCATTAAACATACTATTTCCATAAACTAAATGTCCGTTTACAAAAGTATTTTTTATTGTTGCCGGAAAAGTAAAATTTTCCAACGGACTCCATCCACATTTGTATAAAATATTTTCTTTGGTAACGGTTGTGGATTGATTCATATCAACCAAAACCAAATCGGCAAAATATCCTTCCCGAATAAATCCCCTTTCTTTTATTTGAAAACATTTTGCAACTGCATGACTCATTCTTTCTACTATCATTTCTAAACTAATTTTTTCTTCTTTTACATAATGCAACATCAATGATAATGAATGTTGTACCAATGGCAAACCTGCATGTGCTTTTTCGTAAGATACATTTTTTTCTTCCCATAAATGCGGTGCATGATCTGTTGCGATAACATCCAAACGCCCATCCAGCAAAGCTTTCCACAATGCTTCTTTATTATTCGGCGATTTAATGGCAGGATTACATTTTATTTGATTGCCTAATCTTTTGTAATCATCACCGGTAAAATGTAAATGATGCACACAAACTTCGGCAGTAATTTTTTTATCTTCTAACGGAATTAAATTTGTGAATAATTGTAATTCTTTTTCGGTGCTGATATGCAAAATATGTAAACGACTGTTATGCTTTTTTGCAAATTGTATAGCTTTAAAAGATGATTCAAAACATTCTTCTTCATTTCTAATAATTGGATGATCAGATGGTAGCAATTCTTTTTTCTCTTTTCTTATTCTTTCCAAATTTTCTTTGATCATTCTTTCTTCTTCGCAATGCGTGGCAATTAATAATTCGCTTCCGGCAAAAATTTTATCCAATACCAAAGCATTATCTACTAATAAATTTCCGGTGGATGATCCCATAAAAATTTTTATGCCGCATATTTCATTTTTCTTTTTATTGGTTTGCATCACTTCTTCATAATTATCATTCGATGTTCCCATAAAAAATGAATAATTGGCCAATGAAGTTTGTTTGGCAATATTGTATTTGTCTTCCAATAAATTTTGTGTAAATGCCGGCGGATTGGTATTTGGCATTTCCATAAAACTTGTTACACCGCCCGCCACCGCTGCCTTTGATTCGCTATAGATTGTTGCTTTCTGCGTTAAACCTGGTTCACGAAAATGAACCTGGTCGTCAATAACTCCCGGTAATAAAAATTGATGATTACCATTTATCTCAATACATTTTTCTTTTACATTAATTGAATCAGCAATCTTTTCAATTCTTTCATCTTTTAACAAAATATCGCCATATATTCTTTTGCCTTCATTAACAATGCAGGTATCTTTAATTAAATAAGTACGCATTTATAGTATTTTTGAAAAATGAATCTGATGCAATTTATTAAATCCATCATCGCTATTTGTTTTTTTGTGATGCCTTTTATTTCAAAAGCGCAATCTGATTTTATTAGTTTGAATGACAAACAATATGCTTTGATTGATAGATTGGACATTAAATTAAGAAATGATTCGGTGCTAAGATCCACGACTGTTAAGCCTTTGAACCGACAAATTACCACACAAAGAATTGAACATATTTATACGGGATTCATTACTAATTCATCCGATTTATCATTATCCAAAATTGATAAATATAATATTGAAAATTTTTTAAAAACAAATGCCGATTGGACAATTAGTCCGGCTTATAATTTTAATTCCTCTCGCAAACCAAATTATCAGGGATTATTTGCTACGCCTTATCATTTATATGCCGCAAGAGAAAAAGATTATTCATTAGTAGTTGATCCGATATTAAATATTCAAACAGGAAAAAGTTCTGAAAACGGCGAAAATATTTTTATTAATACCAGAGGTATTTTAATAAGAGGACAAATTGGGAAAAAGCTAGGTTTTTATACTTACTTATCCGATAATCAAGAAAGAGATCCGCAATATGTTCAAAATTATGTTACACAAAATAATGCATTACCGGGTCAAGGTTTTTTTAAAGCTTATAGTGTAACAGGGTATGATTATTTTAATGGACGTGGTGGTATTACTTTAAACACAGGCAAATTTTTTGATCTTCAATTTGCTTATGATAAATTATTTATTGGTAATGGTTATCGAAGTTTATTCTTAAGTGATTTTAGTAGTAATTATTTATACTTACGTTTTGCAACACATCTTGGCAGAATTCATTACGAAACAATTGTTGCCGAAACAACTGCACCATTTTTACAAGCAGTTCAAAGTCAACATAAATCCTTACCAAATAATTTTTTAGCTATTCATCATTTAAGCTGGCAAATCACAAAACGCTTAAATATTGGCTTGTATGAAAATGCAATGGAGAATGGATCTGATGGCTTTAAGATCGGTTATTTAAACCCAATCATCTTTTATAAAGCATTGGAGCAAGATTATGGCATTGCTGGAAAAACCAATATAGGCTTCGATTTCAAGTGGAACCCGCTTAAAAATATTCAAGCGTATGGACAATTAGAATTCAATGAATTTTTATTTAATGAAATTATACATTATAGCAGAGGAAGTTGGGAAAATAAACAAGGTGCTCAGTTAGGTTTTAAATATATTGATGCATTAGGTATTAAAAATTTAGATCTTCAAATTGAAGGAAATGTTATTCGTCCTTATACTTATACCAATGGCGATAGCAGTACAGGATTTACAAATTACAATCAACCATTGGCACATCCATTGGGTGCAAATTTCAAAGAAGTGATTGTTATTTTAAAATATCAACCTGCTGCCAAATGGTATGCAACAGCAAAAGTATTTTATCATGAACAAGGTTTAGATACTGCCGGAAAAAATTTCGGTTCAAATATTTTTAGAAGTTATGTAACCAGAACACAAGACTTTGGCGTGTTTACCGGTGCCGGACAATTAGTAAAAAGTTTATTAGCGTCATTTACTTTATCATACGAAATAATGCCGAATTTTTTTATTGAAGGAAATACATCTTACAGAACATATAATATTATTAACAAAACGCCAACCAACGATTTCTTTTATACGTTTGGAATAAGATGGAATATTGCAAGAAGAGAATTTGAATTTTAATTAATCTTCGAAATGAATTGAAAATACAAACATGCGCGATTGTATTTTATCAAACACATTGGAATATTTTAATGCCGGATCGTATTGATGAATATTGGTTAATCCATAACTAAATTTTATTTCCGGTGAAATAGTTACAAAAGGCAAAAAGAAATTAAAACCAATACCACCTTCCACTCCAAAATCTCCTGCTTTTAATTTGATCATATTATCCGCATTTCGCGCAGAAGAATTACTTGACATATCAATATCATATTTTACTCCATATAACAAATAAGTTCTGAAATTTCCTATTCTATCTGAATTGAATTTAATTTGAAAAGGAAAACTAACAATGGTTGTTGGTAATATTTGTTGTTGCGTTACAGACTCAAATGGAAAATGACTTCCTAAAGTATAATTAAAATATCTAGAGCCACCGAGAATCAATTGCGGATTAACTCTAAATTGAAAACGATCATTTAATCTTAAAGTTGCCAAAAAGCCCAAAGCTATACCACCACTTGATCCTGCAGTTGCAACTAAAATACTATCATTTTGCAAAAAATAATTAGACTTAGTTGAATATAAAGTAGAAGAATTATAATTAAGCGTTAATCCAAAATAATACGGCAAATCATCATGAAAAGGATGAAACTGTTCATCTTGTGCAAATGAACTTACACTTGCCAAAACAACACTTATAAATAATATTATTTTAATGCGCAACAAAGACTATTGATTAATCAATTCTAAAAACTATTTAAAAAAAATCGGGTAGAAATTAGAAATATGTGCGCTGATTTATTTGATGAATCAATGTATTCGGCATGCAATATACTTCACTTACCCTTTAATTTTTCTTAAAAAACGAAAAAGAGCTTTGAAAAGTATATGTTAATGTTGAATGAAAATTATTTACTGCCGCAATAAATAGTGCAGATTCCTAAACTTAAAGACTTTAAATAGGTTTGTTTAAAACCCGCTCCCTGCATGATGTGTAGAAAATTTTCTCCTTCAGGAAATGCCAATACACTATCATTCAAATATTGATATGCTTTTTTATCTGATGAAAACATTTGCACAAAACTTGGTGCAACAATTTTTAAATAAAATTGATAAAAACCTTTAAACCAAAATTGTTTGGGCTTGGAAAATTCTAACACTACCAATTTACCGCCGGGTTTTAAAACACGAAACATTTCTTTCAACCCATTTTCTAAGTTTTCAAAATTTCTTACACCAAATGCAACAGTAATGGCATTAAAACTATTATCATCAAAAAGAATTTTTTCGCTATCACCTTTTTGCAATTCTATAACAGTATTCAAATTTAGATGTTCAATTTTCTTTCTGCCCAATTCTAACATTCCTTCACTAATATCAATACCAATAATTTTTTTGGGATGTAAAATTTTATAACTCATTAATGCTACATCAGCGGTGCCGGTTGCCACATCTAAAATTATTTTTGGTTGACCAGTTTTTAATTCTTTGATTGCTTTTTTTCTCCATCCAACATCAATTCCTGCGCTTAAAAAACGATTCATAAAATCGTATTTAAATGCAATGCTGTCAAACATTTTAGCCACTTGCTCTTTCTTGGTAAGATTGCTTTGCCCATCGGGCACAACCACATCGTGTGCAAATTTTGTCATAAGCTGCGAAGATATTGAATTGCGCAAGCAATTAAAAAATTCCCAATTTCTTATTTTATAAATTCATCTATCCATAACCTTTGTACATTCACGCAAAAATAATTTCATGCAAACAGCGGCAGACATTCAGATACTTAATGAAAAAATAAAATACAGTTCAGTTTTTATTGATAAGATAAGAAACGAATTGAGTAAAATAATTGTTGGACAACAATATATGATTGATCGTTTATTGATTGGTTTATTAAGTAACGGACATGTTTTATTAGAAGGCGTTCCCGGCTTAGCAAAAACATTAACCATTAAATCATTATCGCAAGCCATTGATGCAAAGTTTAGTCGTATTCAATTCACGCCGGATTTATTACCGGCAGATGTTGTTGGAACAATGATTTATAATCAATCAAAAAATGAATTCACTGTTCGCAAAGGTCCCATTTTTGCCAATTTTATTTTGGCAGATGAAATTAATCGTGCACCAGCAAAAGTGCAAAGTGCATTATTAGAAGCCATGCAAGAAAAACAAGTAACCATTGGCGAACAAACTTATTTATTAGAAGAACCATTTTTAGTTTTAGCAACACAAAATCCTTTGGAACAGGAAGGAACTTATCCATTGCCCGAAGCGCAAGTTGATCGCTTTATGTTGAAAATAATTGTCGGCTATCCTTCTAAACTAGAAGAGCAAATGATTATTCGTCGGCAAGTACAGGATACAGACACAGCAAGCATTTCAAAGATTGTTACTACGAAAGAAATTTTAGATGGAAGATCATTGGTTAGACAAGTTTATATGGATGAAAAAATTGAAAAATATATTATTGATATTGTTTTTGCAACGCGTTTTCCGGATGATTATGCATTAAGCAAAATAAAAAGTTTTATTAACTATGGCGCTTCACCGCGTGCCAGTATTAATTTGGCTTTAGCAGCAAAAGCTTATGCATTTATGAATGGGAGAGGTTTTGTTATTCCTGATGATATTAAAGCAATTGCCAATGATGTGATGCGTCATAGAATTGGTTTAACTTATGAAGCTGAAGCAGAAAATATTAAAACTGAAAATTTGATTGACGATATTTTAAAAACAATTCAAGTTCCATAAAAACCCCAGCTCCTAAAGGGGTGTATTAAAAATTATGTTTAATTTTTTTAGAAAAAATAAAAAAATAGTTGCAGATAATAAAGTTCAAAGCAATAACTCCCTTTTAGGGGTGGGGGGCAGAGTGCGTGAATTGGAAATCAAAAGTAAACGACTAACGAATCATTTATTTACCGGCGAATATCATTCTGCATTTAAAGGTCGTGGTATGTTGTTTAAAGAAGTGAAAGAATATAGTGCCGGCGATGATATTCGTTTCATTGATTGGAATGTAAGCGCCAGAATGAACGGCACTTACAGTAAAATTTTTGAAGAGGAAAGAGAACTAAGTGTTTATCTATTGGTTGATGCAAGTGCCAGCAATTTTTTTGGAACACATGAACAAAGTAAAAAAGAACTGATAACAGAAATTTGTGCTGTACTTGCTTTCAGTGCATTGAATAATAATGATAAAACAAGTTTATTATTTTTTACGGATACTGTTGAAAAATATATTCCGTCTTCAAAAGGAAGAGAACATGTTTTGTATATGATTAGGGAATTATTAATGTTCAAACCAAAATCAACACAAACCAATCTGGTAAAGGCTTTGCAGTTTCTGAATAATATTACCCGACATAAAAGTATTGTTTTTATTTTAAGTGATTTTGCCGATGAAGGTTATCACGAAGCATTGCGAGTGGCTGCAAAAAAACATGATGTGATTGGCATTCAAGTATATGATAAAAATGATGCAACATTACCTGCTGTTGGATTAATTCAAACACAAGATGCGGAGACAAATCAAACTGTTTGGATAGACAGCAGCGATACTATGGTTAAATTTTACTACCAGCAACAATTTTTAAAAATCCAATCTGATGCACATCAAACTTTTCGCAAAGCAGGTGCAGACCTTTTACAAATAGCTACCGGACAAGATTACGTTAAAGCATTGCAACAATTTTTTATTAAGAGAGCATGATAGGAAGTTTCAAGTTTCGAGTGTCAAGTTACAAGTGGTGGTTTATCAAAACACTTCCGCTGATATTATTATTCATTTGCTCAAATATATTTTCACAAAAAATTTCTGCAACAGTTGACAGAGATAAAATTTTAATTGGCGAACAAATTACTTTACAAGTAAAAGTTGATAATATTAATTCTTCAAGCATCAATCAATGGTTTAATCTGCCTGATACATTTAATCATTTTGAAATCATTAAACGCTTTCCGGTTGATACCATTACTGTAGATGGAAATATTTCCTATGTACAAAAATTCACTATTACTTCATTTGATTC
>CAILAF010000511.1 GCA_903832075.1 uncultured Chitinophagaceae bacterium | reverse complement strand
TATTTAATTCATCAAGTTGTGTTAATTGTTCATCATCAACAAAAATTGAATATTGCAGAAATATTATTAAGCGTATTTTAGAAGCAGTAACAAATAAAGAAACTTTTGACTGGAATGAAATTTTAAAACAGTTCATAATTGAGGAAAGAAAATTCAAAAGTTAATCTGTAGCCAACAAAGCATTTGCGTTAAGTCGGCGGACTGACTACGTGAAGTTGAGCTGTGGTGCAGGTTTCGGCGAAATCAATTTATTTGAACAATATAATTGCAAATGCCAACACAACGCAAATGCGTGAACGTTGTGCGTCAGCATAGACAAACACTACTCAAGACAACAAAAAGACTTTATTTAACTCAAATAATGAATGAAAAATGAAACAAGTTTTAATATTTATTAGTGGTATGCTTGTAGGAGCTTTGCTTTTGTATGCATTTGGGTTTAGAAGCGAAAGTTCCTTTAGAGAACAATTAGCTAAGGAACTAATACAAACGCTATCAAACAACCTTACTAAACAAGAGGCAGCAGTTCAATATATAGAAGTAAAAGGTAAGAAAGGAAATGTGACTTTGCACACAGGTATGACAAAAGACTCTGTACGGATACTTGTAGGTAAACCTGATAATGTCGAATTACGCTCTTATGGAAATGCACTTGAAGATTGGGGGTATAAGATCAAGAATAATTATATGCCTGACTTAGAAATAAATTTTGAAGCAGGCAAATTAAAGAGTCTGCGACAGAACTAATAGCATAAATCAAAACAGAAATATGCAAGGATTGCTTTTAATAATTTTCGCAATAGCAATTTTTATATTAAAACAGTTTGTTTTTGAGTACAGACGCAAACAGAGACGTGACTATTATCGCAATGACTATTTAAAATCGGAAGCTTGGAAGAGGAAACGTTATGTTGTTATGAAGAGAGACAATTGGCGTTGCGTATATTGCGGTGGTCGGGCGACACAGGTTCATCATAAGAGATACGCAAAATACAATATCGGAAAAGAACCAATTGAATGGCTCGTTTCAGTATGCAAATCTTGCCATGACAAACAACATAATTGACAGAATGAAAATGCCGACCTCATAAAAAAGCCGTATAATAAATAATTGAACGAAACGTAAACAGCGAAGATGTTCAATAATGATATAAAGCTCTTCATAAGTCTTTGTTCAATAAAATTACAATAGCTGATAGTAAGCTTCTTCGCTGTAGTGGAGTGAAATTATTTTTAGGCTTTTTTATGCAGTCTTGATTTTTTGGCTCAACCTTTTGTATCAAGACAAAAGGTTGAATAAAAAAAGAATTGATTTTTATTTCCTTGTATCATCAAAAAGAAAACAAGATAACTATGCCTTCACAATCATCTTACCTGTATTCTCTCCTTTAAACAATCCAAGTAATGCAACAGGTAATTGATCAAAACCATGCACAATGGTTTCTGTGAATTTTATTTTTCCTTCTTTTATCCATTGCGCTAAATGTTGAATACCTTCTGAAAATAAAAGATGATAATTGCTTATAATAAAACCTTGCATCAATACACTTCTTGTTAACAGCATAGGCTGTAAGCGAGGACCAACAGGTATTTCGGAACTGTTGTATAAAGATATTTGTCCGCATAAAGCAATGCGTGCATGAAAATTAATATTCGCGATCACTGCATCAGAAATGTCGCCGCCTACATTATCAAAATAAATATCAACACCATTAGGGCATGCAGCAGCAATGGCTTTTTTTATGTTATCGGTAGTTTTATAATTGATAGCTTCATCAAAACCAAATTCATCTTTCAATAACTTTATTTTTTCATCCGAGCCTGCAATACCAACCACACGACAACCATTCAGTTTTGCAATTTGTCCAACCACTACGCCTACTGCACCAGCGGCACCCGATACCACAACGGTTTCACCGGCTTTAGGTTTACAGATATGCATTAAACCGAAATAAGCAGTTAAACCCGGCATTCCTAAAACACTTAAATAATAACCGGGCGGTGCAATAGTTGTATCAATTTTTTTAATGGTCTTTTCTTCGGCAATAAATTGTTCGCTCCAGGGCAACATGCCGGTAACAATATCTCCTTTAATAAAAATATCGGACTTAGATTCTTTTACTTCAGCAATCACGCCACCTTGAATAACCTGATCGATTTGAAAAGGAGGAATATATGATTTGCCTTCATTCATTCTGCCACGCATATAAGGATCAACGGAATAATACAAACCTTGCAATAATACTTCGCCAAGTTTTAATTCGGATAATTCAATTTGTTGAAATTTAAAATTATCTAAAGTGGGTGTGCCTTTTGGTCGGGCAGCAAGTACAATTTGTTTGGTGGTCATTGTTTATATTTTATTTGACTTGAACGAATTAACAAAAAAAATATCATCATTCATAATGCAATGCATCAATTGGATTTAGTCTTGATGCTTTTAATGCAGGATAATATCCAAAGAAAACACCTGTAATAAAACAAACAAAGAAAGAAAGAATGACTGATGATTGCGTAACTAATGTTGGCCAATGTAAGAATAAGCTAACTAATTTAGTTGCAACAAAACCCAGTACAACACCAATAATACCGCCGGTGATACTGATAATAACAGCTTCAATCAAGAACTGCATTAAAATATCAATTCCCCTTGCGCCGATAGACATTCGTAATCCTATTTCTTTGGTACGTTCTGTTACTGATACATACATAATGTTCATGATGCCGATACCACCAACAATTAATGAGATGCCTGCAATCACCGCCAATAATACTGTTAAGATTTTACTGGTTGAACTGAAAGTGCTGATCAATTCCTGTTGCGTACGGATAGAAAAATCATCTTCTGTTCCTTTCTGAATTTTATGACTTGCACGCATGATCTGCTCGATTTCCGCAGCAGCCTGATCGGTTGAATTTTCATCAATACCTGCAACAAATATTGTTTGATAATAAATGGTTGCCAATATTCTTTTTTGAACAGTAGAATAAGGTGTAAGGATAACATCATCCTGATCCTGTCCAAAAGTGTTCACTCCTTTTTTACTTAAAACACCTGTTATTTTAAATGGTATATTATTAAAGCGAATAGATTTACCAACAACATCATCGCCGCCCGGAAATAAGTTATTGATAATTGTTTGCCCTACTAAACAAATTTTAGCAACGGTTTTTATATCCTGACCGGTGAAGTTAGAACCTTCATCAACAGACCAACTTCTGATAGATAAATAATCTTCAGAAACACCTTGCATAGTAGTACTCCAGTTATTCGCTCCATAGATTGCTTGTCCTCTTGAAGACACAGAAGGTGAAACGCCATTAATATATTTTCCTTCTTTTTGCAAAGCAATAACATCCGGTTCCACTAATGTTTGTACAACGGTGTTATCCAAACGAGCTCCGCCCGTAGCATTACTTACCGGTCTGATGACAATCATATTACTTCCCATTCCCGAGATTTGATCTTGTATGCTTTGTCTTGATCCCTGACCAATAGCCACCATGGCAATTACCGCACCCACTCCTATGATGATACCAAGCATCGTTAAAAAAGATCTCATCTTATTTCGACGAATCGCATTCCAGGCAATACGTAAAAGGTTTATCAATTTCATGATTCTGTATTTTGATTATTCTGCTGCAATGCCCTCAAGACTTTTTAATACTTCTTTTGCATTACGTAAATCTTTGTTGACCATATCTTTTATTATTTTTCCGTCCTTCAATGTAATGGTACGACTACTGAATAAAGCAATGTCAGGTTCATGTGTAACAAATACAATTGTTTTTCCCTGCAGTGAATTTAAATCTTGAAACAATGACATGATCTCATAAGATGTTTTTGAATCGAGATTACCGGTAGCTTCATCAGCTAATATCATTACAGGATCATTGATCAATGCTCTTGCAATTGCAACTCTTTGCTGCTGACCACCGGATAACTCACTGGGAAGATGATGCATTCTATCACTCAACTTAACTTCCTCTAATGCTTTAATAGCTTTTTCATGACGTTCTTTTGAAGAAACACTATTGTTATACATTAATGGTAATTCAACATTTTCAATGGCAGTTGTTCTTGCCAATAAATTATATGATTGAAAAACAAATCCTATTTTTCTATTGCGCAAAATAGCGAGTTCATTTTTTGAAAGTTTACCAACATCATTTCCATCCAATAAATATGCTCCTGAAGTTGGTTTATCTAAACAACCTAAAATATTCAGCAAAGTTGTTTTGCCTGAGCCGCTGCTGCCCATAATTGTAACAAACTCTCCGGCAGCAATAGAAAAATTAATGCCGTCAAGCGCTTTCACGGTTTCACCTCCAACATTAAATTCACGTCTGAGCTCTTTTATATCAACAATAATTTTATTCATTACAAATAGATTCGTTTTATTTTTTAGCAGCAGAATCAGTTTTCTTTCTTTGCATTTGCGGCATGAATGGACTTCGTTGCGCAGCAGCAGGAGTTGCGGTTTTGTTTTCAGCAGTCGCAGTTCCTGTAATTACTTCTTCATTCTCGGATAAGCCTTTCAGTATTTCTACATGTGTATCATCATTCAAACCAATGATGATCATTCTTTCGGTAAGTGTATCTCCTGTTTTTATCCATACATATGCTCTTTGCTTTTCTTTATTAGTATTAGGCGCAGTAGCATTTTTCTTGATACTATTTCTTACTGCTCTAATAATCTTATACCCTTTCAACGCTGCCGAATCGGGTTTAAAGTTTACCGCCTTCGATGGTATCAGCAATGCATTGCTGTCTTCCTGCGTATAAATATTTACGCTTGCTGTCATTCCCGGTTTTAATTTCATTGATTTGTTATCAACTGCAATAATGGTAGGATAAGTAACTACATTAGCAGACACAGATGGGTGCAGTTGAATTGCGTTAACTATTCCTGTAAATATATCGTCGGGGAAAGCATCCACAGTAAAACTAACATGTTGATTATCCCGCACTCCGCCAACATCAGCTTCATCAACATTAGCATGCACTTGCATTTTCGTAAGGTCTTTTGCTATTACAAATAAAACCGGCGCATTGAATGATGAAGCAATGGTTTGACCCGTGCTGATATTTCTGTTCAGTATCACACCATTAATTGGTGAATATATATTAGTGTAAAAAAGATTTTTATTGGCAAGTTTTACTTGCGCCTGCGTATTTGCTACACTTGCTTTTGCACTTTCATATTGATTTAACGCTGTTTGATAATCTACTTTGCTGATGGCCCCTAATTGGAATAACTGGCTCTGCCTATCATAATTGTTCTTCTGAAATTCGAGATTGCTTTTTGCATTCCCCAGATTCGCCTTTGCTTGTTCTGTTCCTGCTTCCATAATGGTAGGATCTATTTGTGCCAATAGTTGCCCTTGTTTTACGATACTGTTAAAATCAACCAACACTTTACTCACCAAGCCTGATATTTGTGCGCCTACAGTAACGGTATCTACCGGTTCAACTGCACCGGTAGCAGTGATACTTTTAGCGATATAACCATATTCTGGCATAACAGTAACGATAGTTATTTTTTGTTCTTGCTTACTAACATAGTAGTAATATGCACCAACTGCCGCTGCTGCAATAATTAAAACAGATGATATAATGATGATCTTTTTCATTCCGGTCATTTTATAGTTTTATTGTATTACCTATATAGAATTCATAAATTTTTTGTTGAAGGATAGCAGTATATTTTGCTTGTGTAAATGCCTGCACTGCCTGCACATATTGATTTCGTACAACCAGCATATCAACTGAACTTATAGCCCCAATTTTTAATTGTTCATTTACAATACGGTAACTTTCAGTAGCGGCCTGTAACTGTTCATTGGCAGCATCATAAGATTGCAATGCATTTACTGAATTCAGATAAGCACGTTCTACCTGTTCAGATAAAATCAACTGAGTATTTTGGTGATTCAACGTTGCTTCCCTAAAAGCAATATTAGCTTTAGAGAGATTTACCTGATTGATACGATTAGAAAAGATTGGAATAGATAATGTTACTCCTGCAAGCTGATAAAAATTATTTCCTGTTTGTGTAAAGTATCCGGTTTTTGTATTGTATGCATTGGTAAGTACATCATTATATCCAGACCCTAATGCTGCATTGGCCTTAAGCACTGGTTTAAAACCAGCTTTTGCTTTTGCTATTTCTAAAGATGAAATGTTTACATTCAGTTCACCTATTTTTATTTCAGGAAAATTTTTCAATGCAAATTGTTCTGCATCATTTAAAGGTGACAATGATCTGTTGACAGAAAGAGTTGATGGCAATTGCACATCAAAAGAAGAATCAGTACCTAATTGTAATATTTGTTTTAAAGAAAGAATATCCTGACTAATGATATTTTGTGTTTGTATCATTAAATACTTATCACTTGCCAATTGAGCCTGTAATTGTAACAAATCTTTTTTTGCAATACTTCCAGCATCTAAGAATTGTTGTCCTTGTTTTACTCTTGCATCAGATGTTGCAAAAAGGTCTTTGTAGTATTGCAAGTTTTCTTTATCCAGCAAAATATTCAGGAAAGCCTGCGTTAGTGATAAAGTGATATTGTTTTGTGCTTCATCAACAGAGAGTTTTGCAGAATGAATAAGCAACTCATTTTCTCGAATACTGTTATTGATATAATGATCATTCCATAAAACAATAGAGGAATTAACTGAATAAGATAAGTTACTTGATAATTGATTTACGAGTCCCCCAGTATTGGAGTTCATATTATTAGCATTATTAAAAGTATTAGCTACCGAGCCTGAAAGAGATGGTGTCTTCAATGCTTTTGCCAATATTAAATCCTGCTGAGAAGATTGTTCATTCAAACGCAGAACATTCAATTGAATATTATGTTCAGATGCATATTGAAAACAATCTTGTAAACTCCATTTTTTAACTGAATCAGTTGAAACTTGAGAATATACTTTAGAACTAAGTGTAACTGCAAAGAATAAAAAAAGAAAAAATACATTTTTTTTCATCTCTCAAAATTTGATGACAAGAATTGTTGATAAAGAAGCAAGAAGGAGGTTGTGGTGTGCTATTAATTATTTATACTGCAACAATAAGACCAATGTTGTATAAAATGGATAATAATATTTGCAGAAAAATAATTATGCCATTAGGTCAGGACTCATTTCCAGAAAAAAAAGAATTGATTTTAGACGTATTTCATCCAAGAAAAAGAACATAAGAATTGCACTTTAACTCCTATATTTGCCCCTCAAAATTTTGATAAAAGTGCCTACTAAATTCTCAAAAGAAACTTATTTATACTGGTATGAGTTAATGCAACTTATTCGCCAGTTTGAATTAAAAGCTGAGGAAATGTATAAAATGGCCGGTAAGATACGCGGCTTCTTTCATGCTTATGTTGGACAAGAAGCTATTGCTGCCGGATGTATGACAGCCACTGCACAAGATGATCCATTCATTACTGCTTACCGCGATCATGGTTGGGCATTGGCAAAAGGAACTTCTGCTAATGCATGTATGGCCGAATTATATGGTAAAGCTACCGGATGTGCTAAAGGTAAAGGTGGTAGTATGCATTTCTTTGATGTAAAGAATAAATTCTTTGGTGGTCATGGTATTGTGGGCGCACAAATCGGTACCGGAACCGGCTTGGCATTCGCCGAAAAATATAAAGGCACACAAAATGTAGTGTTATGTTTTTTTGGTGACGGTGCTGCAAGACAAGGTATCTTACATGAATCATTCAATTTGGCAATGCTATGGAATTTGCCTGTGATCTATGTTTGTGAGAATAACAATTATGCGATGGGAACTTCTGTTGAAAGAACATCGAACGTTATTGATATTTATAAATTAGCTGATGCTTATGAAATGCCTGCCGATAAAGTTGATGGCATGACTGCTGAAGCTGTTCATGACGGTATAACAAGAGCTGTGAAACGTGCAAGAGAAGGTGGCGGTCCTACTTTGATAGAAATAAAAACATATCGTTATAAAGGACATTCCATCTCAGATCCTCAAAAATATCGCAGTAAAGAAGAAGTGGATGAATACAAGAATCAGGATCCCATTCAAAAAGTATTGCAAACCATTTTAGATAGCAAGTTTGCAACACAAGCAGACATTGATGCAATTGATGCAAGAATTAATCATGTGGTTGAAGAAAGTGTGAAATTCGCAGAAGAAAGTCCTTGGCCTGATGACAGTGAAGTATTAAAGGACGTTTATGTTGATAAGAATTATCCTTTTATTGTTGATTAAAAATTTTCATTGAAAAAACAAATATAATGAGCGAACACAAAGTTGAACATGTAGAGAAAGACCCATTAATGGTATTAGAAAGTTTTTGGAAAAAGAATTCAAAAACTATTTTAACAGCTGTTGTTGCAATAGTAGTTATTGCTGGCGGATGGTATGGCTATACTGAATACATACTAAAACCAAAAGAAGATAAAGCTGCCGATGCAATTTATGTTGCACAACAATATTTTGCAATGGATTCATCTAACCTTGTTTTAAATGGCGATGGAAGTAACAAAGGTGTATTGTACATTATTAAAAACTATGGCGGTACAAAATCTGCTAACCTTGCGCAATATTATGCCGGCATCAGTTATTTAAAACTGGGTGACTTCAATAAAGCTGTTGAACATTTAAAAGAATTTTCTACAAGTGCCTCACAAATTCAAATGGCTGCGTATGGTGCATTGGCTGATGCTTATTCTGAATTGAATAAAAAAACAGAAGCAGTTGAGTATTACGAAAAAGCCGGAAGAGCTTTTGATAAAGATGAGAGCAATTCATCAGAATATTTATTTCGTGCTGCATTATTATCTGAAACTATCGGTAAAACAAAAGAAGCAGTTGAACTGTATAAAGAGATCAAAGCAAAATATCCTAAAACAGACAGAGCATTTCAAGCGGATAAATATATTTATCGCTTAAGTGCTGAGAAGAATGATCTTAGCATAAACTAATTTCTCAAAAAATATTTTTCATAAAGGCATTCATAGATTGGATGCCTTTGTTGTTCTATGTATCTTCGTTAACATGAATGTTCAAATATTTGTTCCCTGTTTTATTGATCAGTTATACCCTACTGTTGCATTCAATATGGTGAAAGTATTGGAGAAAGCAGGATGCACTGTTCAATACAATGCTAATCAAACCTGTTGCGGTCAACCGGCATACAATGCCGGCTTTTGGGGAGAAGCCAAAGAAGTTTGTAATAAGTTTATTAAAGATTTTAAAGGTGCAGAATATATTGTTGCACCCAGCGCAAGCTGTGTAGGCTTTGTAAGAAATTATTATGATAAACTATTTGAGAATTCATCCAACTACAAAGAAGTACAAACTGTTACTAACAAAGTTTTTGAATTGAGTGAATTCTTAGTTAATGTGTTGAAAGTGGATGATCTTGGTGCAACATTTAATGCCAAAGTAACTTATCATGATAGTTGTGCAGGATTGCGTGAATGCAAAATAAAAAATGAACCGAGACAATTATTGAGTAAAGTAAAAGGATTGGAATTGATTGAAATGAATGATGTAGAAACCTGTTGCGGCTTTGGTGGCAGCTTTGCTGTTAAGTTTGAAAACATAAGTGTTGCAATGGCCGATCAAAAAATAAATAATGCTTTAGCAACAGAAGCAGAATATATTGTTAGTACCGACATGAGTTGCTTAATGCATATTGATGGTTGCATTAAACATAAGGGAAGCAACTTGAAAGTTTTGCATTTAGCCGATATACTTGCAAACGAATAATTATTTTAAATGACAAAAATATTCATTCAACATCTAACATTTAAAAATTCAACATAATGTTTTATTGGTTAGTAAAATCAGAACCCGTTAAATATAGTTGGGAACAATTTGAAAAAGACGGACAAACCTTCTGGGATGGTGTTCGTAATTATGCTGCGCGTAATAATTTACGCGCCATGAAGAAAGGTGATCTGGTATTGTGGTATCATAGCAATGAAGGAATGGAAATTGTTGGTATTGCAAAAGTGGTGAAAGAATTTTATCAAGATCCAACAACTGATGAAGAAGCTTGGGTGGTGGTTGATCTAAAACCATTTAAAAAATTAAAGAAACCGGTTAGCCTTGTACAAGTGAAGACAGACAAGCGTTTGGCGAATATGGATTTGGTTAGATTAGGCAGATTATCTGTCCAAACAGTAAAAGAAAAAGAATGGGAAGTGATTATGGAATTGAGTGAAACTAAAATTTGATAACACCTATTTTCGAAATAAGAAGAAAGTAATAACCACCTCTCACATCTTCTTCAGATCAATTATCTTCATCATCAAATTAAAAGATGAATAAAAAAATATTTTCCTTTATTGTTCTAATAATTGTTTCATCATCTGTCTTATTTGCTCAATCATCTTATGAAAAAGAAATTGAGATATGGAAGCAAAAAAGAATTGATTATTTAAAATCAGAAAACGGATGGTTGAACTTAGTTGGATTGTATTGGCTGCAACAAGGAAAAAATAATTTTGGTTCAGGTGATGATGTACAAATTAAGTTTCCAAAAAAATCTATCCCTGCAAATGCCGGTTACTTTGAATTGAATGGAACAACTGTAACAATGTTTGTGAATCAATCAGTAGATATAAAAATAAGTAATCAAAACTTAAATAAAGTCATTGTTTTTTCAGTTGATTCAATTCATACTCCTATTGCAGCTTATGGTTCTTTAAGATGGACAATCATTAAGCGAGAAGATAAAATTGGTGTAAGACTGAGAGATATTAAAAGTCCTGCTGTAACTGAGTTTAAAGGCATTGAACGTTTCGCTGTTGACAGTAACTTTAAAGTAAGAGCCCATTTACAGAAAACAGAAAACCCTGCCAATATTCTTATTACAAATATCATTGGACAAACAAGTCCGCAATTAACGCCGGGTAAATTAGTATTCACATTGCAAGGCAAACAATATTCATTAGATGCATTAGAAGAAGAAGATCAGCTCTTTATTATTTTTGGGGATGCAACAAGCAATAAAGAGACTTATCCTTCAGGAAGATTTTTATATGCATCCAAATCAAATGCAGATGGGTACACCATTTTAGATTTCAATAAAGCATTTAATCCACCATGTGCATTTACAAAATTTGCTACTTGCCCATTACCACCTAAGCAAAATATTTTATCAATTGCAATTACTGCCGGAGAAAAAAATTATAACCACAATTAAAAACATCATCATGAAAAAAATCTTCTTAGTCATTTTAATTTTTATTGCTGCAAACAATCTTCATGCACAATCAAACAAAACCGCTGAATATTTTACTGTTGAAAACTATTATAAAGTAAAATGGGGTTATGCCGATGAGTTCATTCATTTATGGACAGTGAATCATTATCCATTATTAAAGAAAGCAATTGAGAAAGGAGATATCATTAGTGTTACTGCATCAAAACCAAAATTACATAGCAGCGAAGATTCTCGTTGGGATTTTCGTGTAACACTTGTTTTTAAAAATGCAGCATTAGCTTTTGATGAAAATCTTACAACACCTTTTAAAAAGGCATTATATCCTGATCTTGATAAATTAACAAAAGATGAGCAACATAGATTTGAATTGCTGATTGCGCATTGGGATATAGAAGTAAATACAATAGATTTAGGTAAATAAATATTTACCGAAGTACTTTGAGTGCTTCAACAATATCATCAAACATCTCAGTAGAAACCGGGATTTCGATATTATTAATCATTACTAAAGTTCCACCGTCACTTCGGGAAAGCTTCTCGGAAAAATTAAGGTTCGCTATAAAACTTCTGTGCACACGAATAAAATGTTTATTATCTGAAAGAAGATATTCGAAATGTTTAAGGTTTTTGCTGAAAAGAAGTGCTTCTTTATTTTTCATAAAAATTTTAGAATAACTTCCTTCAGCTCTGATGTACAAAATTTCATCAACATTTAAAATAAGAACTCCATCAGAGACCGGTAAGACAATTTTTTTCTTTTCGGCGTTAGATAAATTTTGTTTTAAAACTGATAATCCGGGTTCATGAATTTTAGCTGAAATTTTGTTTCTCAATTTATGAATGGCCAACTGCAACTTATCATGCTGAATAGGTTTTAATAAATAATCAACAGCGCTCATTTCAAATGCTTTTATAGCATATTGGTTATAAGCAGTTGTAAAAACTATACTAAAATTAATTTCATCTTCTGCAAAAAAATCAAGCAACTGAATGCCGCTGTAAACAGGCAATTCGATATCAAGAAAAACCACATCAGGCTTATGTTTTCTGATACTTAACACCCCGGAAGGAATATCTCCACACTGTGATTTTATTACAATACCATTATCAATGTCTTGCAGCATTTTACAAAGCAGGTTCGATGCATTTATTTCATCTTCAATTATTATAGCATTTATCATTTTACACTTTTTGAGGTTGTTTTTTTCCAATCTGTTTCTTTAAATCGGTTGGTATTAAAAGTATTACTGTAGTACCTGTTGCATTGCCATTGTTATCTTTATTATCCAATATTTTTAACTCAATTTTATTCTCGCCCAACATTTGGTTAATAATGTCTATTCTTCTTGAGTTTGCAGTATTCGCAAATGAAATATGATTTTTTCTTTGCAAATTTATTTGCTCGCTTCGCTCCCTTCCAACACCATTATCATCAATAATAATTTCAAAAAAAAGTTCCGCATTTTTATTAAAATAAATATTCAATTCTTTATTGCCTGTTTTATGCATTAATCCATGCTTAATTGCATTTTCTACAAAAGGTTGTAACAACATTGGCGGAATAAACAATTCTTCCAAGGCCAATGCAGTATCTATGTTTATATTTATTTTAATCTGGTTATGAAATCTGTCTTTTTCAATATCAACATACAATTGTAATACTTCAATTGTTTTTTGAAGTGTGATAAGCTCTTCATTACTACTATCTAACACTTCTCGAATCATATCACTAAACTTTCCAAGATATTTGCTTGCAGATTTGCGGTCATTATTATAAATATAGTTTTGCAAAGTATTTAAAGCATTGAAAATAAAATGAGGATTCATTTGCGCTTTTATAGCGGTAAGCATACTGTTTCTTAACTCACTTTGCATTGAAAATTTTTCAACTTTCCTTTGATTGCTTTTATTTAGTTCGCTAACATAAAATTTGAAAATGAAATATCCGGCAGTTAATAAAAATATAATTAGACAACAATAAAACCAGTATGTGTGCCACCATGGATCCTTAATTATAAAATTAATTTTTAGAGTTGCTGAAGTTGAAAAGCTGGAAAAATTTAATGCTTTTACTTCTACTGTATATTGCCCTGGCTTTAATGATTTAAAAGAAATAGTATTATTACCAGGCTTAGTTTGATACCACGCTAAATTATAACTACCCAGTAATCTATATTTAAAATATGTTTGACGGGCATTTAATAATGAAGGAGAAGAAACAGTTAGCGTTATATCATTCTCATTATAGTTTAGATTGGGGAAATTATCTAATTCATTTGAGTTATTAATTTGAACAGACTGCAAACTAATATTAGGTGTTTCTAAATAATTGTTATTCGTATAATTGATATTAAATACTTCATACTTATCATACAATCTAATAACAGAATCGTTGAAATCGGTAATAGCCGGACTTCTGCCTCTATTCAAAGGAATTAAGAAAGAGTATTTCAGAAATCTGGCACTGAGATCAAACACTTCTAATTTATTAGCTCCAACGATCAATAATTTATTATCTGATGTCTTCATATCTAATATCATATCTTCCTCTACATCATCGTTCAATGCTACCTTTTGCATTGCTCCGTTATGAAATAATAAAAGACCATTATTATAGGTGCCTATATAAAGAATGCCCTTATGAATTGCAATACAAGAAGAATGAATTGCACTACTATTGTATAGCAAATACTTTGTACTTGACGCTGAAAAATTAATTGAATAAAGTGCATCCTTACAAAGTGCATAACAAGTATGTGTAATAGAATCAGATTCTAACTCGTAACATCTTTTATTTATAACTTTTGTTTCATTTTTTATCTGTGATGAAATAAGGTCTATATCATAATCAGTTAATTTATAATTAACATCATATCTAATTGACTTTATTAAACTCATTGGCAATACTATCTTAGCTAAAAATTCTGGGTAGCCAATGAATATAGAACTATCGCATAAGGCAATACACTTTGTTGTTGATTGTGTAGATATTAGATTATATTTTTTTTCTTTTGCTGAAAAAATGTAGGCTCCATGTGTGGGTGCTATAAAAAATTTATCTTTTCCAAGATGGAAAATATTTTCAACTTCACCGGCTTCAGTTGGAAGTTGAACAGAAGAAATCTTTCCATTTAAATCGTTATATATTAGTCTACCTTTTTCTGTTCCAACAATATGAATTTTATCACCATCACAAACAGACATTACTTTATCATCAATACTTTCTGATTTGATTGGCAATATGGTATAAGGTTGCACTTTTGGTTTAACAAATAATCCATTTGTTAAACTACTGTACCATCGATTCCCTTCTTTATCAATAACAACACTGGTAAGATTCATCCCTGTTATAGAATCATTACTAAAAATGTTTTCACTCTGCTTTAAACAATTGCACCATATTTCATTCTTGTATTGGGTAATATTATTAATAATACTTGGGTAATGTTTAGCAGCGCACAAAACAACTGTATCGCTCCGAATATTAAATTTTACAAGATATTGCAATGCTTGCATATATCCTTTAGCATAACCGGTATCTTTACTTATTAATGGTTGTAATTGGATTGACGTTTTGGGTATAAAACCTGCTTGAAATGTATTTTTAAAGTTCAAATGCTTCAACCCCTTTCCCTGTTCATATTCCATCCAATCTTTTAAGTTATAAAGGATAACTCGATTATTTATCAAGCAAATTGTATTCGACCCCGTTTTATCTTCAGTCTGTATGTATTTGCATTCGAGATTTTTAGTATTACAAATAAATAATCCTTTATCACTTGTAACCAATAATTCATCATTTAAGATTATTATTCTAGGAAATGATGTTTCTTCAGCAAACTTATATGCATCTAACAGTTGTATTTTATCGTTCTGAATATAAAAAATTTGACCGCTAAAATTATGACACCAAATGCGTCCTTGCTTGTCTTCCAGAATATCCGTAACCCCAGGAGAAATTTGGTCTTTATGAAAATAATTTTTAAACGAAAACCCATCGTATTTACTAATACCCAATGAATGCCCAATCCATAGAAATCCTTTGCTGTCCATAAAAAGGTTAAACAATTCACGTGATGGCAAACCAGTTACTGCTTGCAAATTATTTTCCTGAGCAGCAATGCTAGTAATGGTTGAAATGATAATAAAAAAATATATCACTGCTTTTCGCATAATTGAAAGTAATACAAAAATAGCTTTGCGAACACATTCTTATAAAGCCAAAACCAAGTTTCATCAACCCAACAATACATTTCACAAACCAGATGACTTTATGTAGATAAACGCCTATTATCTTTAAGAAGAAAATGTACAAGAAGTGTTCTTGGTCTTGTTAATAATATTTTACTTGGGGGAGTAAAATATTACTTCTACAAACAGTGGCTACTCAGTCACTGTTTTTTTGTGCTACAATTTTTTGAGATTGTTTCCTTTTGAAATCAGTATTAACTTTATTTAATGAACAAACAAAAGTTAGTGGTATTAACAGGCGCAGGTATTAGCGCTGAAAGCGGGCTAAAAACATTTCGTGATACTAACGGTTTATGGGAAGGATATAATGTTTATGAAGTTGCCACACCACGAGGCTTTGCGGCGAACCCACAATTAGTACTTGACTTTTATAATTTGCGTAGAAAAGATGTTGCCGAAGCAAAACCCAACGCTGCACATATTGGTTTAGCTGAACTACAAAACAATTTTGAGGTAGATATCATTACACAAAATATTGATGACCTGCATGAACGTGCCGGAAGTAAAAATGTATTGCACCTGCACGGAGAAATTTTTAAGATGAGAAGTGTGTTAGATGAAAATACTTTGTACGAAATTTACGGAGACATTCATGTTGGTGATACAGCCAAAGATGGCGGACAATTACGTCCTCATATTGTTTGGTTTGAAGAACCTGTTCCAATGATTGAAAAAGCAATTAAAATTGTGGCAACTGCAGATATTTTTATAATTATTGGAACTTCATTGCAAGTTTATCCCGCTGCAGGATTGATTAATTATGCAAAACCAACATCGAAAAAATTCATCATTGATAAAAAAATCCCTTATACATCATCCCTAAAAAATTTAATAACGATTGAATCGGGTGCCATTTATGGTGTACAAGAATTAAGAAATCATCTTAAGCTATAAGCATTAGTATAAAAAGCAATGATTGCTAATTATCAATGATGAGTTATTTGTAACACTTATCTTTGCCGACTTCAAATAAAAATTATAAAATAGTTTATGGCTTTACAAGCAGGAATTGTAGGATTACCCAATGTTGGCAAATCAACTTTATTTAATGCAGTTAGCAATAGTGCCAAAGCTCAAGCAAGCAATTATCGGTTTTGCACTATCGAGCCAAATGTAGGATTGGTAGATGTTCCGGATGAACGTTTGAATAAATTATCAGAATTGGTAAAACCTAATCGCATTGTTCCAACACAATTAGAAATTGTTGACATAGCCGGATTAGTTCGCGGTGCAAGTAAAGGCGAGGGATTGGGAAATAAATTTTTAGGAAATATTCGTGAAGTGGATGCAATCATTCATGTAATTCGTTGCTTTGAAGATGAAAATATTTTACGAGATGAAGGTGCAATTAATCCTGTGAGTGATAAAGAGATCATTGATACAGAATTACAGTTAAAAGATTTGGATAGTGTTGAAAGAAAAGCAAGCAAAGCAGAAAAATTATCAAAGACTGATCCTAAGATGAAAGTAGAATTTGAAATTCTGCAAAGATGTAAAGCTCATTTAGACAAAGGAAAAAATATTCGTTCATTAGATTTAACCAAAGAGGAAAAAGTTGCTATTGCAGATTTATGTTTATTAACTGATAAATCAGTTTTGTATGTTGCCAATGTTGATGAAGCCAGCATGCATACCGGTAATAAATTTTCTGCCGCATTAATAGAAGCTGTTAAAGATGAAAATGCAGAAGTAATTGTAATGTGTAATAATATTGAAGCGCAGATTGCTGAAATGGAATCAGCTGAAGACAGGGAATTATTTATGGAAGAATATGGAATGAAAGAACCTGCATTGAACAGATTAATACGAACTGCGTATAAATTATTAAACTTAGAAACTTATTTTACTGCCGGTGTGCAAGAAGTTAGAGCATGGACAATTCATAATGGATGGAAAGCACCACAGGCTGCAAGCGTTATCCATACTGACTTTGAGAAAGGTTTCATTAAAGCAGAAGTAATTTCTTACGAAGATTTTATTAAGTTTGGAAGCGAAGCGGTTTGTAGAGAAAACGGTCGCTTAAGAATTGAAGGAAAAGAATATCTAGTTAAAGATGGAGATGTAATGCATTTTAGATTTAACGTATAATTTTTAACGAAACTCTTTTCATCCGTTAATTATTTTTGAAATAATATCTTTCACATGAATTATAAAATTTTTTCTCTTTCAGTTTTATTATTAGCTGCTTGCCAAAATAATGATTCAGACAGTAACAATGCTAATGTTATAGTTCCTGCAACAATGAATTATACTGTTACAAATATTTATCCGCATGATTCTACTTCTTTCACTGAAGGATTAGAATGGTTTGATAATAGTTTATACGAAAGTGGCGGTGAATATGAAAAAAGCACATTGGTAAAAGTTGATTTAAAGACTGGAAAAGATGTACAAAAAATAAACTTAGCAAAAGAATATTTTGGTGAAGGCATTACCATTTTAAATGGAAAAATTTATCAATTAACTTATAAAGAAGGAAAATGTTTTGTGTATGATGTTAAAACATTTAATAAGCTAAAAGAATTTGATTATAATGGACAAGGTTGGGGAATGACCAATGATGGCAAGAGTTTGATAATGGATGACAGCACCGATAAATTAATTTTCAGAGACCCCAATACTTTTGAGATCATTAAAAAAGTTAGTGTAACAGATAATAATGGACCATTATCAGAAATTAATGAATTGGAATATGTAGAGGGATTTATTTATTCGAATGTTTGGCAAAGAGATATTATTGTTAAAATAAATCCTGCAACGGGTGCTGTTGTTGCTAAAGCAGATCTTTCTAAAATTTGGAATGCAACAGGTGAAACGCAGAATGACAGAGCAGATGTGCTTAACGGTATTGCATACGACAGCACACAAAAAAGATTTTTTGTTACCGGAAAAAACTGGAGCAAATTATTTGAAGTGACGTTTAATTAATTCTTCTCCAACACATAAATTACCGAACTGCAATTTTTAGGATTACCAATTGTTTTTAAATTAGAAATCAATCCATTTATAAAAGCAGAAACATTATTTGCGTTACCATTTTTATATTGTTCACTTAACATACTTACATAAAAACTATCAAACCACATTGGGTTAAAAGCCTTTACAGTAAAGCCTTTTAGCCTTGCCAATGTTTCCATACTTTTTGGAGAGAAATGATATAAATGCCTGGGCACATCATACGCCGCCCAAAATTCTTTATACAATTGCGCATCATAACTTGTATAATTTGGAACTGCAATAAATAATTTTCCATCATCGTTTAAAATGCGATGAAATGTTTCTAAATATTTATGCAATTCATGTACATGTTCCAATACATGCCACATCGTTATCGCATTAAATTTATTTTTTTCTAATTGATATATTGTTTCGGGCAATTGCATTTGTAAAGAAAATTTTTGCAATGCTTTTTCTCTTGCTGCATCATCAGGCTCTAATGCAGTAACATTCCATCCGGCATTTTTCATTGCATTTGAAAATGCACCAATACCTGCACCAACGTCTAACAAATTTTTATTTTGTACACTACAGTTTTTTTCTATCAATCTTTTTTTTGATTGTAAAGTAAAATTGCGAACGATATGATATAAACGATTGATCAATCCTTCGTTGGTATCGGAATGAGAAACATAAGCAGATGATTGATAATAAGTACCAATGTTATTTGCATCAGGAATATTTTGCGTGAAACGCAAAGAACAATCATTGCATTGCCAAATTTCAAATGATTGGTGGCTTACTGTAAAATCCTTTGCTGATAAGGCTTTTGAAAGATTAATACTACTGCAAACAGGACAATTATTATAATAAATTAATTGCTGATTATTATTCTGTTGTTGAAGTGATTGCGACGCAAGGGACGATTCCATGAAAAACAAAAGTTGGTATCAGTAAATTAAATATAATAATACATTAAGGCGCCAACGCCCATTAATGCAAGTATGATTGCATATACCCACCAATAATCTTCTTGTTTATTGATGATAATTTTTTCTGAAGTAATTTCAACCTCTTGAGCGATGATGGTTGATTCTCCAGTATCATAAACTTCTACCAAATTAGCATTGGAAGTAGTATTTGAATTGTCAAGATAAATTTGTTTTAATGATGCCGTTTTATTTTCTTCTGCCGAAAAATATAAAGAGCCATCAAAATCTGTTCTTAATAAACCAATACCAGGCAAACTAATTCCGCCGGGTTGTGAAGCTTTCTCTTTAATTTGAAATGAAAAATTACTGAATCGAGTAATTGCATCTACATCGCTAATATTCATTTGCTTTTCAACAAATTCATAAAAGCCTTTTTCCGCTGCTTGATGTTCTTTATTAAATTGAATGACCTCGGCAGGTGCGAACAATGATCGAGTTACAAAATCCATTTTAGCTGGAATTCTTGTTACAAAAAAACTTCCTACGCCGGGTAATCCAACTTTATGATTTAAGATTAAGTATTTATAAAATAGTTCGTACATTAACTTTTATCTGCATTTAGTGGAACGAATATACAACTCCTCCCAAAACATTGAAACCTAAAACATCATATTGGTTCCATCTTTGATAATGACTATTGAACATATTATTAAACTGTAACCAAAGATTAAGCTTTGGCATAACGGTAAACTCCGCTCCCAGATTGAAATCCAGGGCAGGCGACAGTTTTTGGGATTGCAAACTATTATTCCTATAATTAGTTCCATCCCATATAAAAATATCTGATTTTATTTGCAGATCTTTTAAAATTTTGTATCTCAAACTGCCTGATAACTCTAAAGGCAAAATTCCCCAAGGCTTATCATATTTAGTTTGATTGGTGTATTGCGTAAAAGTAAGTGCAGCCATCATTGATAATTTTTCCTGATCGGTGTAACTTACTTCACCATGCAAACGTAATCCTTGTAATTGAGTTTCGTATAATACATCAAATGTTTGCGAATTTAATTTTGCAGTATCATTTACAAACAAAGCTTGATTATTAATTTTTATGAATGATAATCTTGCATTGTAAGTAAAATGTTTACCTGCACTTCCTTTAAACCCGGCATATTGTTCTTGAACTTTCGCATTCAATAATTGTGACGGTTGTGCTATCCAAGGATTAAAAGCAGATAATGATTGATAAGTATTTTTATTAAAATATCCAATCCATCCGGCTTGCAAAATAAATTTCTCATCTTTTATTTTTGCTTCAGCAGTAATGTTTGGTAACATAGAAAATACTTGATTATCCCAAGTAGGTTGTATACCGGTATATAATTTAAAGTTTGGTGTATTAAATTGAATTGTTGGATTGATATAAAATATATTATTGCTGATCGTTGATGTTGGCAATTTTAATGAAGTAACATCGGCCGTTCCTGTCACATCAAAAGCAAACAATCTTCCAAAAGCCTTATTCAGTGCAGCTTTAGCGATAAAGTCTAATTCGTTGGCATTTCGATTATCAGAAAAATAATTGAGATGAATTTCTGGATGATAAGTAATTCCAAAACCTGTTGCGACTTTATTTCTAATTCCAAATTCAATTCCAACATTATTAAATTGTTGTTCTAATTGATCTTTTGCAAAAGTTAATGTTGAAGGTGTATAACCATATTTATATTGCAGACTATTATCAACAAAAACTTTTGAAACTATTTCATTATTACTTGCTGTATTAAAGATGCCTAACATCTCAACATTAAACTTACTGAATTGTTGAAAAGCAATATTACCTTTTGATGAAGTATATTTTCCATCTAAACGAATAATAGAATTTTTTCCATCGCCAAATGACATTCCGGTTTCAAGATATGGTGTTGAATAATTTCCAAAGCCTGCTTTAACGTATTTATCATTTTCCCAATGAAAACCACTATCAATAGTTAATGCTAATGGCTTTATGGAAATAGGTTGATAAGAGAAAAATAAATTTTGTGCTGGAACATTGTATGTTAATGGAATCCTTGTGGAGTCTAATATTGGCGCTGATGCAGTAAAATTAATTTTAGCAGCATTTCTTAATATTGGTTTGAAAGAAGAAGTAATAGTTACTGTTTTTGGCGTGCTGTCTTTCAAAATATTTTCTGTTGCTTTTTCGCGAACTGTGTTCATCAAAACCGCAGGTGCAGTAACTGAAGATGTTTGTTTTGCAGGATTCTTTGGACTTGATTTTTTCTTTTTTGTTGTTGATGAAGAAGTTGTTTTCTTTTTTGCTTTCTTTTGCGCATGAACCGATGCAAAAGGAATGCATATCATCAAAATGAAAAATAATATCTTATATGTTGATCTCATCAGTTATACTACTTTATTGTTGTTCAACTTTTTCGGTCTTTGATTTTTCTTGAATCACATTTTCTAATTTCTGTTGAGCTTCTTTTTTCAAATCATCATTGGTTGCATTCTCTGCAACGCTTTTATAAGTTGCTTCTGCATTAAACAAATCTTTTTCTTTAAAATAAATATCTCCCAACAAAATATAACTCTTCGTTACCCAATATTCATAAGAACCTTCCTTCTTAACTACATCAAATGCAGCTTTCTCAGCTTCACTAAATTTACTTTGTAGAAATAAAATTTCAGCAATATGATATTTTGATTCTGCACCAAACTCTGATTTACCAATAAGAATTACTTGTTTATATGCAATGGTTGCTTCGTCTAATTGATTGTTAAGTTGAAAACTTTTAGCTACAATTAAATTAGCCATCATCTTATCATCGGTCGCAGTTCCTTTCTCTTGTAAAATATCCTGTGCATTGGCAGAAGCTTCTTTCCATTGTTGCAGTTTAAACTGGCAACGCAATAAACCACGCATGGCTTCTAATTTGTTTTCTTGTTGCGTTGCAATTGATTTTAATTGCGCATAATAAGTTTCTGCATTATTAAAATCTTTCAAATCAAAATAATAAATTCTTGCACTTTGTAATGCACTTCTTTCTGCATATTTGTTTGGAGCCTTTGCTGCCACTGCATTATAGAATGGCAATGCTGTATTAAAATTTTTATTGTTGATATTAGTTTCTGCCAAAAAATAATTGGCTTCAATAGAATAACGACCATCAGGAAATTTAGAAAGATAATCAGTTAACCCTTGTTTAGCATTTATAAAATCTTTTGATTCGTAACGCATTGCTGCGGAACGATAGGTTAAAGAATCTTCTTCATTATAAGAAACATTCTTTCCATTTTTTCGCATGAAAGAAACAAATTCTCCCGGATTCTGATTAGCAATAAAAATATTTCTGATGTATTCAACTGCTTCATCACTTTCTTCTGAATTAGGATAATTAGAAACTAATTGTTTAAAATAATTTAACGCATCATCATTCTTTTTTAAATTAAAATACGCAACACCGGTTTTTAAATATGCTTGAGGTTGTAATGAAGTGGCATTTTTATTTTTTATTACATTATTCAAAGGAGTAATCGCATTTTCATAATCCTCGTCCGCTAAATATGTATTAGCCATCTCCATATTTACTTCGGCAATTAAAGTTGAATTCGGATATTTAATTAATAAGCTCTGTAATAAACCTACTTTATCTACATTTTTATTTGAAGCACCTGCAATGATCGCTTTTTGAAACAAAGCATAATCAGCATTCTTTCCATTCAAGTAAATAACATTCTCATACATTAATAATGCTTGCTTCAAGTTTTTATTCATGAAATAACAATCCGCAGCTCTTATATAAGCATCTTGTTCAATGGCAGTTGAATTAAAAGAAATATTTTTTGCTACTTGTTGGAAATATTCCAAAGCATTTTTATAATCTTCTTTCTTTAATAATGCATAAGCCAAATCATATTTTGCATTAATGATATTCACTTCACCATTTACTTGCGGATTCTTTAAATAATCTGTTAAATAAACAATCGCTTCATTAATATTTCCATTTCGATAAGCGAGTTCTCCTTTCCAGAAATATATAAATTGTAACTGTGCTTGATTATAAGGTAACGCTAAAACCCTTGTCAGCAAAGCATTAGCGCTATCAATTTGTTGATCATTCAATAATTCAACTGCTCTGCCATATAAAATTCTTGGATATATTTTTTTAATACTTTCACTTTGCTTTGGTAAACTTTCAAACAAAGTCAATGCATCTTTGTAATTACTTGTATTGGCTAAAACAGAAACTTCCAACTCTTTTGCTTCTAATACATAATTTGAATTTGGATAAGCTGCAATAAAATTTTGAAACTCTTTTAATGCAATATCTAAATAACTTAATTCATAACTAAGTTTTGCATAACTGAAAGAAGAAATTTCTTTTTGTGTAGGATTACTGTTATTGCTGGCACAAAATAAAAATGCATTTCTTGCATTTACTTTTTGATCGGTTTTTAAATATGCATCAGCCAATAAATACATACTATTTTGTGCCAATGAATCTTCTTTACCACCTAATTGTTTAAAGCCATCAATACTTTTATTCCAATTACCCGCAGCATAATAACAATAAGATAATTCATACAAATCTTCGCGACTAACCTTTTCATTTTTTTGAACATACTCTTGTAAATATGGTAATGCTTGTGCATATTCTCTTTTTTCGAAATGAAGATGACCTGCTAATTGTTTTAAAGGAATATCATAAAACTGACCACCTTTTTTAATTGATTGTTCAGCATATTGCAATGCTTTATCTCTGTCACCATTAAAATAATAAATCTCTGCAATATAGAATGGCACTATGTTTTGATAGGTTGCATCAGTTGCAGCAATAATGAAACATTGCAATGCTTCATCATAATTTTTTTCAGAAAAATTAATAAAGCCATAATAATAGTTGGCATCACAATAATTAGAATCAGATTTTATTTGTCGTATAACATTAAACAAAGGTTTTGCTTCATTGAATTTCTGCATGGAAAAATAGCAATATCCTTTATTGAATTTCAATTCTGCAATTTCTGCATTCGATAAATTATCAATTCCTGATTTATCATAATAAGTTAATGCATCTGCAAAATTATTTTTCCTGAAATAATATTCTGCCAGCTGATAACTCATTAACTGAATACGTGGTTCGTGATGCTCTAAATCAATAAAATCAATTGCCAATGGTTCGGCAGTAGCATCATTTAATTTTAATCCACAAGTGATATAATAATACTTTGCTTCCGTTTGAATAGTAATAGGATAATAAGTATTGCCAACACCATTACTATACAAATTTTTAAAAACAGGATAGGCTAAACTATATTGCTCTTTTTGAAAAAATTCTTTTGCTTGTTTAAAGTCAGCATCTGGATCATTATTGATTTTAGTGGATTGTGCATTGCCTGTATTAATTACAATACAACACCAACATGCAAGGAATATTGAAAAGGATTTTCGCATAATGAGTTACAAAGATTCCAGTTTGTTTCTTAATAAAAAGGTAAAATGCAAATAAAGTTACCACTGAACTCTTTTAAACAAACATCGTTCCATTGTTTGTGGATAAAGAAGAAACACCATTAACTTTACCAACAAATTTTGTTATTCCATGTACGAAACACAAACACAAATTAGAGTGCGCTATGCAGAAACAGATCAAATGAATATTGTGTATTATGGTAATTATGCGCAATACTTTGAAGTGGGCAGAGTTGAAAGCATTCGCCAATTAGGCTATACTTACAAAGACATGGAAGAACAAGGCGTGATAATGCCTGTGGTTGAATTGCATATTAAATATTTGCGTCCGGCTACTTATGATGATTTACTAACTGTTAAAACACAAATACGCGAATTGCCTACAAAACATCGAATAGAATTTTATCAGGAAGTGTTTAATGAAAAAGGAAAAATGCTTACATCAGGAAAAGTAGTATTGTATTTCTTGGATGCAAAAACAAGAAATAAAGTAACAATGCCTGAAGAATTGAGAAAAAAATTAACCCCTTTTTTTATTTAAATCATGCACGATGATGATCTGCTCTCCAATGTTGAACTGATTGTTTGATTTGTTTATTAGTAAGATTTTCATCAACTGCACGCTTTGCTAATTGTACAAACTCTTCATCACTTGCAAAACGTAATGCAATGATTTGAGAAAGATGCAAAGACTTATCGAAAGGTTTTCCAGTCAAAATAAAATGACGAAAATTTTCTTCTGCACGAATGGCTCTGTCTTGTACTTTCAATGCAAACACTCGCATATAAAACCAAATGATTATTGACACAATTGTTAACGCACAAATTAATGAAGCAGAATATAAACTTTCTTTTGTGCTGTGTGCCAAATTAACTAATGAACCAATAAGAATAGCTAATAGTAATGTTGATGCAACATAATGATAAGCCGGAACAAATTGGGGGTGGTTTTTAAAATTTTGTTCTTTCATAATCGTTATTTTTTTGTTGATGCGAAAGATAATTACTTTAATTCATTTAGTATCAAAAACATTTTCTCAACAATTGAAGATGATGAACCATCAAAATTATTTACCATGATTGCAACTGTATATGGTGTTCCGCCTTTTGAAGTATGATAGCCTGCAAAACTTCTTGCACCGCCAATACTTCCACTTTTTAATTTCATTTGATTGTATTCGGGCAAATCAAAATAGAAAGAATTAAACCAATCTCTTGTTTTGGCATATTGCAAAGCAGTCACCAAAGCATAAGTGGTGACGCGGTTTTGCGGCGATAAGCCACTTCCATCTATAATATGTAATGCTGATTTTTCTATACCACGCTCCTGCCAATATTTTTTTACAATTGCAATTCCGGAATCAGTATTTCCATATCCTTTTTTTTCATAAGCAATTGTTTTTATGAATGCTTCACCATATAAATTGATACTGCGTTTTAAAAAATAATAATTGATGCTATCGAGCGAAGGAGAATAATGCGTGAATAAAATTTTCGATAATGATGGAATAGTCGTTTTGTTTGCAATAAACTCTTCAGAAGTTTTAAATTCTTTTACTTTAATCTGATTATCAGATAATTTCTTTTCTAAAACAAAAGCAATTTGATTAGTTGAAGAAGGAATTGCACCTGCAATACTAAATTCTTTTTCCTGCAAAGGAATTGTTCCTTCAACAAAACCAAATGGTGAATAAGGTGGTAAGAAAATATAACCATTATCGCCGCTTCCTTTCTTTCCTGTTTTAATTAAACTAATTAAACTATTAGCTTGTAACTCAGGATTAGTTCTTAAAATTTTTACATCATCACCTTCATTTAAACCCGGCTGCATTATAAGGTCGTATTGATTCTCATGCCAATTCAATGCCCAATGTCCGGCACCATAATAATTACCAATATCATCCCAAATCCATCCACCGGGAATTGGATTGAAAGAAAATTTTGAATTATCTAAATAAATATTGCCATTAATTTTTTTTATGCCGGCACTATTAATTGCACTCATCCATTTATTTAAAACAACAGAATCTTTTGTTTCACTAAATCGCCAACTTCCCAATGTGGGATCTCCATAACCAATTAAAAATAAATTACCATTTAATTCATCCTTTTTTATTGTTCCATCATAACCCAATTCTGTTTTAAACCGATAATCATGTCCTAAAAAATCCATTGCTGCAATACTGGTAAAAATTTTCTGGCAACTTGCAGGCGCTAATCCAAATTGCGAATTCAAATCATATATTACTTCATTCGAATTACCATTCACTACATACAAACTAAAAATTGCATGTTTCATAGAACTGTCTGCCATCAAACGTTTCACTGCATTATCAATCTTTTGTGTTACAGATTGAGAGAGCGAAATATTTACAAGAAATAATAAACTTATCGCTAACGTATATGTTTTCATCATTCAATCATTTACTTTGCACTAAAATTATACTGAAGAAGTGTATGAAAAAAGTTTTTGCAACAATTATTACCATTGGCGATGAATTATTGATTGGACAAGTTATTGATACAAATAGCGCATGGATAGCACAAGAGTTAAATAAAATTGGAGTATCCGTTAAACATCGTATTGCAGTTGGTGATGTATATGATGATATTTGGAATGCCTTAAATGAAGAAAGTAAACAGGCAGATATAATTTTAATAACAGGTGGATTAGGTCCAACTGCTGATGATATTACCAAACCTTTATTGTGTGATTATTTTGGCGGAAAGATGATAATGCATCAACCGACATTAGATTATATTACCGATTTGTTTGAAAAAAAATTTAAGCGACCAATGATTGATCGCAATCGCAAACAAGCCGAAGTACCTGATGTTTGTACTGTTTTAAAAAATGAAAGAGGAACAGCACCAGGGATGTTATTTGAAAAAGATGAAAAAATTTTTATTGCGTTGCCCGGTGTGCCACATGAAATGAAATGGATTATGCATAATGAGGTGCTAAATATCATCTCTCAAAATTTTAAAACAGGATTTATTGAACATAGAACTTTATTAACTGCCGGAATTGGTGAATCTTATTTGGCAGAAATGATTAAAGATTTTGAAGAAAAAATTCAATCTAATATCAAATTGGCTTATTTACCAAATGACGGAATGATTCGTTTACGTTTAACTGGTTTTAGTAATGATAAAAATAAATTAGTTGAAACAATTGATACTTTATTTTCTACTTTAAAAAATTTAGTGAAAGAATATTTAGTTGTTGATGAAGATATCTCTCTGGAAGCTGTTATTGGCAAATTATTAAAGGAAAGAAAACAAACTATCGCAACTGCAGAAAGCTGTACCGGTGGCTATATTGCGCATTTATTAACTTCCATACCAGGATCATCCGCTTATTATGAAGGAAGTGTTGTGAGTTATTCTTATGCTGTGAAAGAAGAAGTATTGAATGTTAAAAATATAACATTGAATACTGTTGGTGCCGTTAGTGAAGAGACAGTTTGCGAAATGGTTAAAAATGTAATGCAATTAATGAAAACAGATTATGCAATTGCAGTGAGTGGAATTATGGGACCCGATGGCGGCACTCATGAAAAGCCAGTTGGTACTGCATGGGTAGCAGTGGCGAGTAAATATAAGATCATATCAAAGAAATTTCATTTTCGTTTTGATAGAACAAGAAATATTCAATTAACTGCAACGAATGCATTAAATTTAATGCGTCAGTTAATTGTGGATAACCGTTGAATAACTTTCAACAGTTAAAAATTATTTTTGATGATGGTTTGCTTTTGCTTGCCAACGCTTTTATGATTTGGTTAAATAGAATTTGAACAATTTATGTGATTAGAGATTTGTTTTCAATGAGTTAATTATTTATCCACTTTGTAATTTGAGAAGTTCTTGCAAAAGGAAAATAGAATGGATTAGTTGGTACAATTTATCCCATTTAAATCTGAAAGATTAGTATGGCAATAGTAGATTTGGTAATGCCCAAAATGGGTGAAAGCATAATGGAAGCAACTATTTTGCGTTGGCATAAAAAAGTTGGCGACCATGTAAAGCAAGATGAAACTGTTTTGGATATTGCGACCGATAAAGTTGATAGCGAAGTTCCATCAACAGTTAGTGGCATACTTACTGAAATATTTTTCAATAATAATGATGTAGTTCCTGTGGGTGCTGTTATTGCAAAAATTGAAGTTGCAGTTGCTGCATCAACACCAACTCCTCAACCCATTGCAGCTACGCCTGTTCAACATCAAGCAGTGCCTGTAATACAATCTGAACCTGCTAAACAAAATGTTCTTGAACCAATTCACGTTCCTGAATCAATTCCATATATTCCTCAAACGCAAGAATCACACGCACAAAAAACTGGTGGCAATAATCGTTTCTTTTCTCCATTGGTTTTAAATATTGCTAATAGCGAAGGATTAAGTTTAAGTGAATTAGAAAGAATTCCTGGCACTGGTGCAGAAGGCCGTGTTAGCAAGAAAGATGTTTTACAATACATAGCAGATAAAAGAATAGGAAAAGTTCCTGCATTTGTTCCTGCACAACAACAGGTTTATACACCAACACCACCATCAATTGAAATACCCGTTGCTGCTCCTGTTCAACAAATTGTTATTCCTGTTGTTCAAGAAAAACGAGCAGAAGAAATTAAACCGGTTTATGAAATACCAAAAATTGCAGAACCTTCGCCAGTTATTGTTCCGCAACAAATTATAACGCCACAACCTCAACCAGTTTATATTCCACCGCCAATTCCAAATCCAGTTGAAACAAAAAAAGTAGTTGAAGAAACTCATTCTTTTGAATCAACTTTTGTTGCACCTTCTGTTCATGAAGATCCAATTGCAACACCAAAGCCATCTGTTGAAATTGTTGAAATGGATAGAATGCGCAAATTGATTGCAAAACACATGGTGGATAGTAAACAAACAAGTGCACATGTAACAAGTTTTGTTGAAGCAGATGTTACTAATATGGTTTTATGGAGAGAAAGAATAAAAGATGATTTTGAAAAGAAAGCCGGCACTAAAATTACTTTTACTCCAATGTTTATTGAAGGTTTAGTGCGAGTGATGAAACGTTATCCTATCATCAATAGTTCTATTGAAGGTGATAGAATTATGATAAAAAATTATTACAATATTGGTATGGCTACTGCTTTACCAACTAAAAATTTGATTGTTCCGGTAATTAAAAATGCTGAACAATTGGGATTGGTTGGATTAGCAAAATCTGTAAATGGTTTAGCCGATGCTGCTCGCAATTATAAATTAAAACCGGATGATACGCAAGGCGGCACTTTTACTTTCACCAACGTTGGAACATTCGGAAGTTTAATGGGAACACCAATCATTAATCAACCACAAGTGGCTATTTTAGCTACCGGCGCAATTAAGAAAAGACCTGTTGTTGTTGAAACTGATAAAGGTGATTTTATTGCTATCAGACACATGATGTATCTTTCATTAAGTTATGACCATCGAATTATTGATGGCAGTGTTGGTGCAAGTTTCTTATCTGATGTTGCAAAAGAATTTGAAAAATGGGATGTGAACAGACAATTGAAATTAGTAGTGAAAGAACAATTCATTGATTGATTATAATAAGGATGTTTAATAAAAAAGGATTCAATAAAATTGAATCCTTTTTTATTAGTTCTATAATGGCGTAGTTACATAAACTAAAGAAATATTTTCGAATTGTTTATAATGAAGCAGTAGAGATTGATTAATAGAATCTTTAACAAAGTTCGTATGCATAATTCCTTCTTCCTTTAAATCAAAATAATTAATTCGAAACATTTCACTAAAATCAATTTCACCCCAACCCCACCATTTGTACATGGCTTCTTTAGCACACCAAAGAAGAGTCGGGAGTTGCGGAGATTGAATATTCAATATTGAATATTCAATATTGAATATTTTTAATTCTTCATCGTGCAAAAATTTATGTACAATTTTAAAAATTGCTTCTTTAGGAATTTCAATATCAATGCCAACTCTTTCAGTGCTGCTTACAATTGCTGCAGCATAATTACCACAATGTGAAATTGAAAAATGGTATTGCTCGTAAGGTAAATAAGGTTTATTAGTATTGGCAATCAACATTTCGTCATAAGGAAAATCAGGAAATAAATATTGAAGCAAATAGCGTGCTGCCAAATGTTGTAACCGCTTATGCGGATGAGTGATAGTTTTTTGTAACGGAACTTTACTAAGAAAAAAATCTTCGTCTTCTTCAATTTTCCAAACAGCTAATTTAGTAGTGTCGTTAATATTATGTTGATAAAATAAAGGCAAAGTGATTTAAGATTTACGATTGCAGATTTACGATTTATATTGCAAACTCTTGCTGACTTTTATTTTAAAAGTTGAAGTGTGCGACGCAACTGGCGATGCCATGAAATACAAAAGCTTGTAACAAAAAAATAAAATGATATTAACTGATAAAAGGATTTTAGAAGAAATAGCAAAAGGAACAATAAAAATTATTCCATACAATCGAGAAGATTTGGGTAGTAACAGTTATGATGTGCATTTGGGAAGTACATTGGCAAAATATGTTGATGCAGTATTAGATGCCAAAAACCATAATAAAATTGAATCATTCGAAATACCAGATGAAGGTTTTGTTTTATTGCCTCATGAATTTTATTTAGGTGTTACTTTAGAATACACCGAAACACATGCGCATGTTCCATTTTTGGAAGGCAAATCTTCTACAGGCCGCTTGGGCATTGACATTCATGCGACTGCCGGAAAAGGCGATGTTGGTTTTTGTGGTAATTGGACCTTAGAAATTTCTGTTAAACAACCTGTTCGTATTTATAAAGGAATGCCGATTGGACAATTGATTTATTTTCCTGTTGATGGTGAAATTGAAATAAAATATAATCAAAAGAAAAATGCAAAATATAGCGGTCAACCAAATAAACCTGTTGAAAGTATGATGTGGAAGAATAAGTTTTAAGTTGTAGTTAATAAGTTAAAATGTTTTCAACTTAAAACTTACTTCTTATAACTTCCCATACTTTTTTTGATACGCTAATAACCAACCAATTACTTCATTATAACTATCAATACCTGCTAATTGTTTATTCATTTTTAAATATTGCCCATAAACATCCATCACCATCGGCGAAATTCTATTCTCTCTTTTAAAAAAGAATTCTCGTATTTCTCTTCTGTCCTTTCTTACCAAACTATCTAAATTTTTTCTGTTTTGAAGAATAATATTTTTTAATCCGGCAATATCTCTGTCTAAAAAATATTGTTTTATTTCTTCACTTTGTGCATAAGAAAACAAATCAAGATAAACTGAATAAAGAAAATAAACATCTTTTGATGATGATGCCGCCAAATAGCCAACAAAGTTAGCTTCGCTTTCACTGGCATATCCCAATTGATGTGCCATTTCATGGCAAGTGATATATGGAATTAAAATTCGCGGAATATCACTTCTAATTTGTGCTTCGCCTGAAAACGGATTATAATATCCGGTGAACCCGAAATAATTTCCAAAAGAACTGAATACACTTCTTTTAACAGAACGATTTTGATATTTGAGAAATGGATATTCTTTGGATATTGTTTGATAACTGTTATTTGCTTCATTAAATATTTTTTCGAATGGTTCATTAGGCAGCGTTGAATCTTTTATTTGTCTTCGGTATTCATTTACTTTATCAATAAGTTGATTAGTTAATACAACCATATCTTCTTTACAATAAGTTTGTTTATTTAATTGTAATTGATATTCGATCCCTGCGCGATCATAATTTAATCCCCATAAAAAATTGAATACAATATAAATCCAAATCAAACCATATATCAACTTTAAACATCGTTTACCAAATCTTTTCCAATTCCATTTTTCTTTAAATACACCTATCAATAATTTAATTGATTTCCAAAGTAAAAATGCAGTTACAAATACATAAATAATGTCACCCAAACTAAAATTCATCCAACCAATCAATGTCCTCAAAACACGAGAAATAATAATATATCCGCTTGTGCTGTAATTTTTTTCTATCCACATTGGTGAAAAACTCATCCATTCAATAGCTAAAATTAGCAAAGCAGGAATGATCCATTTTAGCCAAAAAGCCCACTGATATTGTCTTTTATCGTTCTTTTGTAACATAATTAGATATAAATAAACCAGCAACCCGAATAAACCAATTTTCTCTTTGCTATTACATCTTACTGTTGTACCTTTGCCCACCCTAAAAATTGAGACATGAGCCACCGCAGGGAATTTGAAATAGCGTTCGTAGGTTTAAAACCGGGCATTCATGTTTACGAATACAGGCTTGAAGATAAGTTCTTTACACATTACGGAGAGCAGGATTTCAGTAATTGTTTGGCAAATGTGAAATTGAGTTTGGATAAAAAAAACGCATTCATGCAATTGCGTTTTGATATTGACGGACAAGTGAGTGTGAATTGCGATAGATGTGGGAATCCACTTACAAAACAATTATGGGAAGAATTCAATCTCATCGTAAAAATGGTTGACAATCCGGATGAAATGAATAATCAGGAAGAAGATCCTGATATTTATTATATCAGTCGTGGTGAAAGTCATTTACATGTAGCAGATTGGTTATACGAATTCATCAACTTAAGTATTCCCATGCAAAATGTTTGCGGGGAAGATGCAAAAGGAAAATCACTTTGCAATCAGGAAGTGATAGAGAAATTAAGAAAGATGGAAGCAGCGGTAAAAAAAGATTCTAATCCTTTATGGCAAGGATTAGAAAAATTTAAAGATTTAGAATAATTTTTTTGATATTATAAATTTCGAGTTATGCCTAATCCAAAACGAAGACACTCTCAGCAAAGAAGTGCAAAAAGAAGAACACATTATAAAGCTGAAGAAGTTACTTTAACTAAAGACACAACAACCGGTGAAACACATGTTCGCCATCGTGCACATGTAAGTGAAGGTAAATTGTACTATAAAGGAAAATTGGTTGCTGAGAAAGCACCTTTAAAAGCTTAAGAGTTATATGTTTTAAGTGATAAGTGATAAGTTTATTAATTAACTTAAAACCTATAACTTACAACCTAATACTTTAAATGCCGTACATGAATATTGGACTTGACATGATGGGTGGAGACTTTGCACCGTTAGAAGCGGTGAAAGGTTTACAATTATTCATCAACCAACATTCTGGTACGGCAATTATATTTTGCATTGGTGATGAAGAAAAATTAAAGCCATTATTAGATGAATATAATTTGTCACCATCAGTTCAATTAGTTCATGCTCCCGAAGTAATTGGTTATAACGAACATCCTACAAAAGCATTTAAAGAAAAACAACGCAGTTCTATTGCAATTGGGTTTCACTTATTGGCAACAGGAAAAATTGATGCATTCATCAGTGCCGGAAACACAGGTGCCATGCTGGTTGGCGCTATGTTCAGTATAAAAACTATCGAAGGAATTCTTAGACCAACTATTGCTACTGTTCTTCCAAAAATTAATGGTGGTACCGGATTGATATTAGATGCCGGATTGAATGTAGATTGTAAACCCGAACAACTAAATCAATTTGCAATACTTGGAAGTTTATACTCACAAAATATTTTAAATACTGATCACCCAAAAGTTGGATTGATCAATGTTGGAGAAGAAGAAGGCAAAGGAAATATTTTATCGCAAGCAACTTATCCTTTGTTAAAAGAAAATAAGCAAATCAATTTTATTGGAAATGTTGAAGGAAGAGATTTGTTTAACGATAAAGCCGATGTATTTGTTTGTGATGGTTTTACAGGTAACGTCATTTTAAAAATGGCAGAAAGTATTTATGATGCCGCAGAGCAAAGAAATTTTCATCACGACGAATTATTTAGCCGCTTTCATTATGAAATTTATGGTGGTACGCCTGTTTTAGGAATAACTAAACCTGTAATCATCGGTCATGGAATAAGCAGCGCCATCGCTTTTAAAAATATGATTCTTATCGCAGAGAAAATGGTAGAATCAAATCTCTGTGGCAAAATTGTTGAGAGTTTTAAAGCATAATCACTCACAATATTTTCCAAACTAACCACTGTTAGCATTTTTAAAAATGTACATTTGCAGAAATTATTTTTTGCATGGATATTAAGAATAACATTCTCGAAACAATTGGTAATACTCCGTTAATTAAATTAAATAAGATCACTAAAGATTTTCCTTGCACTGTTTTAGCAAAGGTTGATTATTTCAACCCAGGTAATTCAATTAAAGATAGAATGGCATTGAAAATGGTGGAAGTTGCTGAACAGGAAGGTAAATTAAAACCCGGCGGAACAATTATTGAATGCACCAGCGGCAATACCGGTATGGGTTTGGCTTTGGCTGCCTGCGTTAAGGGATATAAATGCATTTTTGTTACAACCGATAAACAATCGAAAGAGAAAGCAGATATTTTAAAAGCAGTTGGTGCAGAAGTTATTGTTTGCCCAACAAATGTTTTACCTGAAGATCCAATGAGTTATTATAGTGTTGCAAAACGTTTGGCATTGGAAGTGCCGAATTCTTTTCACATGAATCAATATGATAACTTGGCGAATAGATTAGCGCATTATGAAACTACCGGGCCTGAAATTTGGAATCAAACAGATGGAAAAATTACTCATTTAGTTTGCACTGCCGGTACCGGTGGAACTATTACTGGCACTGCCATGTATTTGAAAGAAAAAAATCCGAATATACAAATATGGGCGATTGATGTATATGGCTCATTGCTGACAAAATATTTTAATACCGGTGAGATTGATATGAATGAAGTGCATCCTTATATCAGCGAAGGATTTGGTGAAGATTTTGTTCCGAAGAATTATGATATGAGTGTGATTGATCTCTTTGAACAAGTAACAGATAAAGATGGCGCAGTGATGGCAAGGCGAATTGCAAAAGAAGAAGGATTGTTTTGCGGATACAGTGCTGGCAGTTGCTTGCAGGGTTTGATGCAATTGAAAAATAAATTAAAAAAAGATGATTTGGTTGTTGCAATATTTCATGATCACGGAAGTCGTTATGTTGGGAAAATTTATAACGATCAATGGATGATGGAACGCGGATTCTTAGATGTAAAAACATTTAAAGATATTGTTAGCGGCAGAGCAGGAAAAAAATTAGTAACTGTAAAAACTTCTCAAACAGTTGCAGATGCTGTTGGATTAATGAAGAAATATGATATTGAACAAATTCCTGTAATGAAAGAAAATGAAATCATTGGTGCGGTTAGCGAAAATGGTTTATTCCAAAAAGTATTTAATAATCCTGAAATAAAAAATGCAACTGTTGAAAGTGTGATGGAGCGTGAATTTCCGGTTGTTGATTATTTAACGCCTGTTGAAAAAATTGGCAGTTTAATTAATAAAGAGAATGGTGCGGTTTTAGCAAAAGATGAAAAAGGCGATTACCATATTGTTACCAAATATGATGTAATTCAAAGTTTGGCGAAATAGTTTTATTAATTTAACGCTTTGGAATTTTTTAAAAATATTTGATAATCTTTCTCAACTTTTTGAGAATAATTTTTTGCAAATGATAATAATTCGTTTCTCCATTTTTTATGATTAATTGCCATTTCAATTAACTCATCGGCAGTTGAAGAATTTTTTCTTCCCGAACTTCTTAATTGTCCTGATGCAGCAACTTCTGCCATCGTTTGCAAAATGATTTCTAATTTATTTAATTTTCCTTTGCATAAATTCAAATCCATTTTATCGGCTGTTGGTTGTAATTGTTTTAACACAAAATATTTTTGTTCAAACAAAAAAGGTTTTATAAATGCAGGAGAAACATGCTGCACCATTTTTTGAATGCCCACTACCCTTTCTGCTTCATTATTCCATTTTGTTTGTTTTAGTTTACTATAAGGTTTTAAGCAAGATGTTTTTGCCTGCTTCATATCTATCAAAACAAAAGATTGATCTTTTCTTTTTTGCAATAACATTACATAACGCAATAAACCAATGCTGCCGGTTCCTGCAATTCTATATGCCGCATCAATAAATGTATATTTTTTTGGATGATGTTTCTTTGCCCATTCTTCAAAAAATTGTTTGACTGATTTTTTATTCTCATCACTTAACGCAAACGCACGTTTATTATCAATTTTTAATTGAATTTTTCCTTTTTTAATTATTGTTCTTTCTTTTATTAAAACTTTATTGGTTCTTTTACTTACCTGATCAATCAAATTTTTTAAAATATCTTTTGCAGTAGGTCTTTCTATTACAATTGCTTTTCCTTTTTGCAAAACAGAAATATAAGTATCTAAAAAATTATTAGCGAGTGTATTTGTTTTGGTATCAGATAATTTTAAATTAACAGCAGCCAGATAAATACTTGTTACTGTTCTTGCAATTTCCCAAGTGGCAGGTGCCAAAATAGCTTCATCAAAATCATTCATATCAAAATATACTAAACCATTATCTCCTTTAAAAGTTCCAAAATTTTCTAAATGGAGATCGCCGCAAACCCATGCCCTGCTTTCATCTTTCCATTTTAATTCTTTTACAAAATCTTCATAAAATAAGTGACAGCTTCCTCTAAAAAATCTAAATGCACTTTGTGCCATAGCATTATATTTCAATGGCAAGTATTTTGGATCGCGGTCTGCATTAAATTGTTTTAACCGCTCAATTAATGTATCCATATTTATAAAATGGTGATTTTATAATTGAAAGATACTTCAATATGTAAAATCTATCTGAATAACTTATACAAAAAGCTAACAATCGTTTGTGAGATAGCATTGTATATTGCTGCCTCAAAAAAAGTATATGTCAAAATACAGAGCCGGTGTTTTATTTGGTAAAGAATTGGAAGCATTATATAATGATGCTAAAGAAAATCAATTTGCACTACCCGCTGTTAATACAATTGGAAGTAATACAATAAATGCAGTTTTAGAAACTGCAGCAAAAGTTAATTCGCCTGTTATCATACAATTTTCTAATGGCGGTGCACAATTCATTGCAGGTAAAGGAATGCCTAATGATCATTTGCAAGGAAATATTTTAGGTGGAATTTCGGGTGCATTGCATATTCATAATGTTGCAAAAGCTTATGGAGTGCCAGTTGTATTGCATACCGATCATGCTGCAAAAAAATGGTTGCCATGGGTTAGCGGATTGATTGATGCAGGAGAACAATTTTATAAAGAAAAAGGCCAACCATTATTCAGTTCTCACATGTTGGATTTATCTGAAGAACCAATCGAAGAAAACATTCATACTTCTGTTGAATTTTATAAACGAATGGCACCATTAGGAATGAGTATTGAAATTGAATTAGGTGTTACCGGTGGTGAAGAAGATGGAGTTGATAATAGTGGTGTAGAAAATGATAAATTATACACGCAGCCGCAACATGTTGCTTATTCTTTTACCGAATTAAGTAAAGTTGGAAATTTATTTACTATTGCTGCAGCATTTGGAAATGTTCATGGCGTTTATAAGCCGGGTAATGTTGAATTAAAACCAGAGATTTTAAAGAACAGTCAGGATTATATTGAAAAAGAATTACACACTAAACAAAAACCTGTTTACTTTGTATTCCATGGTGGAAGCGGTTCTCCACAGAATCAAATTCGTGAAGCCATCAGTTATGGCGCTATTAAAATGAATATTGATACTGATATGCAATGGGCTTTTTGGGAAGGTATTCAACAATTCTATAAAAAGAATGAAGGTTATTTACAAGGACAATTAGGAAATCCAGAAGGAGCAGATAAACCAAATAAAAAATATTATGATCCGCGTG
>CAILAF010000510.1 GCA_903832075.1 uncultured Chitinophagaceae bacterium | reverse complement strand
TGCGTAAGGGTTTTAAATAATCAATAAATAATTTCCCTTCTATATGATCGTATTCATGCTGAATGATACGTGCAGTTATTCCATTAAATTTCTCTGTATGTTTCACAAAATTTGCGTCCATGTATTCAAGTGTGATTTCTTCAGGACGATGAACATCTTCTCTAATTTTCGGAATACTCAAACAACCTTCATTATAAGGCCATTCTTTTCCATTGAATGATTTCACTTGTGCATTAATGAAAATCTTTTTAATACCAGGTTCATCAGCATATTTACCTTTTTCATCATCTTCCAAATGGTCAAATATCTGTTTACTGTCAATAATAAATAATCGTATTTCTTTATTTACTTGCGGTGCCGCCAAGCCCACGCCATTACTGTAATACATAGTTTCCCACATATCATCTATCAATTTTTTCAAATCAGGATAATCAATGGTAATTTCTTGTGCTACTTTTCTAAGAATTGATGAGCCGTAGGCAACTATAGGTAAAGTCATTTGATCGAATTAATTATTTAGATCGCGAAAATACTTACAATTCAACAAATGGATTCATCAAGCGATAGAATTTAAATATTCTTGCAACATAATGGTAGCAGCAATTTGATCGATGTTTCCTTTAACCTGGCGATCTTTTTTTTTCATTCCCATTTCTACCATTGCTTTCGATGCCATTTTAGAAGTATATCTTTCATCAATAGTTTTAATAGGTATTGATGGAAATTCTTTTTGTATTTGTTTGATGGCATTATAAACTAATGCAGTGGCATGTGTAGCAGTATCATTTAAATTCAATGGCTCACCAATTAATATCAATTCAACTTGTTCTTGTAAAAAATATTTTTTTAAGAAAGGAATTAATTCTTTTGTTTCAATAGTTGTTAATGCAGTGGCAATAATTTGAAGCGGATCAGTTACTGCTAATCCTGTTCGCTTTCCACCGTAATCAATACAAATTATTCGAGACATTACGATTTACGATTTACGATTTACGATTTACGATTTATTGGATTCGTAATTCGTATATCTAACTTAAAAAAAGATCAGCAATTACAAATACCGCAAACACTACGCTGGCAATACCATTCGCTGTCATGAATGCAATATTTACTTTGCTTAAGTCATTTGGCTTTACAATTGAATGCTGATAGATTAACATTCCAATGAATATTGCAATACCAATCCAATATGTCCAATGAAAATTTCCGTAAACACCGGCCGCAATAACACATGCCGCACTTAACAAATGTAATAACTCCGAAACACGCAATGCTTTTGTTTTTCCAATTGATGAAGGAATTGAATATAAATTTTGTGATTGATCAAAATCTATATCCTGCAATGCATAAATAACATCGAAGCCACTTACCCAAAAAATTACTGCAAATGAAAATAGAACAGGCAATACATCAAATTTTCCGGTAACTGCCAAATATGCACCGATTGGAGCTAATGATAAACCAATTCCTAAAACGAGGTGACATAAAAAAGTAAATCTTTTGGTATAACTATAAAATAAAATCACAAATAATGCAACCGGTGATAAATAAAAACAAATCTCATTAATGAGATAAGTTGCAATTACAAAAATGGTTGATGACAGAATTACAAAACGCAAAGCACTGTTGGCAGAAATAATTCCTTTTGGAATTTCACGAATAGCAGTACGCGGGTTTTTTTCATCAAAACTTCTATCCAAATATCTGTTGAAAGCCATGGCAGCACTGCGTGCTGTGATCATGCAAGTAATTACAAGAAGAAATTTTATTGATGAATTTTGAATGTTAAATGCATCACGTTTCATTCCCAAAAAAAATCCAATCAATGCAAATGGCATCGCGAAAATGGTATGAGAGAACTTAACAAGCGATAAATAATTTTTTACTTTTCCCATTACTCCAACAATTAATCTTTTTTAAATTTTGGCTCAGATAATTTCCATAAAACAATTCCTGCTGCAACAGAAATATTTAATGAATGTTTCATACCAAGTTGTGGAATTTCTATACAACCATCACATAATTTTAATACTTCACCATTCACACCTTCCACTTCATTGCCAAAAATAACTGCAATCGGTTTATTCAACTCAGGAAATTTTTCTAAAGAAATACTTCCCTCGGTTTGTTCAACTGCAAAAATGGTATAATTTTTTTCTTTTAATTGACGAATGGCATCAACTGTATTTTCAAAATGAATCCAGTCAACTGTTTCTGTTGCACCCAATGCTGTTTTATGAATATCACGATGCGGTGGTTGCGGCGTATAACCGCATAAACAAATGGCTTCAATTAAAAATGCATCGCATGTTCTAAAAACACTGCCAACATTATGCATGCTGCGAATATTATCTAATACAACGATAATTTTATTTTTATCGGCTTGTTTAAATTCTTCAACAGATTTACGACTTAATTCTTCCATGCTTAATTTTCGCATGGCGCAAAGGTAACTACCCGCTCGTGGAATTTTATAAACGATTAGCCGAATTTTTTCTTTCTATTACTATTTAATTTTTATCTTCCCTAAAACAACTAATCATGAGAAAAATAACATTGCTCTTCGTTTTATTTGTATCCATCTCTTCAGTCATTATCGCACAAGAAAAAATTGATAATGCGATGATGGAAAAAATAAAAATAGAAGGTTTAAAAAATTCGCAGGTAATGGATATTATTTTCCATTTAACCGATGCAAGTGGTAATCGTTTAACAAATTCTGCCGGTTATTTCAGGGCAGCTAATTATGCAAAAGATAAATTAGCAAGTTGGGGATTAAAAAATGCAAAGCTCGATCCTTGGGGAGAATTCGGTAAAGGATGGGATTTACAAAAATCTTATCTCGCTATTACCAATCCTTATTATAAATCATTAGAAGCTTATCCAAAAGCATGGTGTGGCGGAACGAATGGTTTACAAAATGCAGAAGTAATTGCAGTTACATTAAAAGATTCTGCTTCATTAGATGCTTATCGCGGAAAATTAAAAGGAAAAATAATTGTAATTGATAGAATAGATGCTTACAAACAAAGCTTTAAAGCAGATGCACATCGTTACGATGATTCTGATTTAACAAAAATGGCAAATGCACAACCACAAGCAGCAAGACC
>CAILAF010000509.1 GCA_903832075.1 uncultured Chitinophagaceae bacterium | reverse complement strand
TAATACAGGCCCGGCTGGTAATGGAGATATACAAGGTATTGATGAAGGAACTTCAGACTTTGTTCGTTTATATTGGAATGCACAGGAATTAACTACTGATGAAGCTGTATGTGCTTGGGGAGATCCCGGTGTTCCTGATTTGCATGCAATGAACTGGTCTGCAAGTAATCCCATCCTTACTGGATTGTATTATCGCTCTTATTACCAAATAACATTGTGTAATGATTTTATCAATCAAGCATCAGATGCGAACCTTGCCTCAAGAGGAATTACAGGAACAAGTGCTGATTCAATTCGTAAATACAGAGCTGAAGCAAGATTTTTACGTGCATACCAATATTCTATACTTATGGATTTATTTGGTAATGTTCCTTATGTTGACGAAACGATGCCACTTGGTTCAGTAATACCTCAGCAAATTAGCCGTGCAAACTTGTTTAATTATATAACAAGTGAACTTAAGGCAATTGATGGTTTATTGCTTCCTCCTTCTCAAACTGCTGCAACATATGGTAGAGCAACACAAGGCGCCGAATGGGCTTTGTTGGCTCGCTTATATTTGAATGCAGGGGTATACACAGGGACACCACATTATGATAGTGCAATAATTTATTCAGCAAAAGTTATTGGAGCCGGCTATTCTTTAATACCTAACTATACACAATTAATGTTGGCTGATAATAACTTAAATACGAGCGAATTTATTTTAACTGTTAATTACGATGGGTTAAAAACACAAGGATATGGCGGCACAACTTTCTTAACCCATTCTGCAGTTGGCGGTTCAATGATTGCAAGTAATTCCGGTATTGATGGTGGATGGTCTGGTAACAGAGTTACAAGTGCATTAATAAGCCTTTTCCCTGATCCAAGTGGAATTGGCGATAAACGTGCAGAATTTTATACTTCAGGGCAAAATTTGGCTATCAATAGTATACCAACTTTCACAGATGGATATGCTGTAATGAAATATAGAAACCTTACACATGCCGGTGCTCCGGGTCAAAGTTTAGCTTTTTCAGATATAGATTTCCCATTGTTTCGTTTAGCAGAACAATATTTAATATATGCAGAAGCTGTATTAAGTGGCGGAACCGGTGGTTCAGCAACAACAGCGTTAGCTTATGTTAATTTGCTTAGAACAAGAGCCCAGGCAACTACTTTTTCAAGTATTACGCTTCAAGATATATTAAATGAAAGAGGACGTGAATTATATTGGGAAGGATTCCGTCGTACAGATTTGATACGTTTTAATCAATTTGTAGAAGGAACCTATTTATGGCCTTGGAAAGGTGGAATTCAATCCGGAACATCAGTAGCTGCATTTAGGAAATTATTTCCAATTCCATCTGCTGATATTTCATCAAACCAGAATCTTGTTCAAAACACGGGATATTAATTCAATTAATTTTTGAATTAAATCACCGAATTAAAAATATATGATAAAACAAATTATTATGAAAACATTATTAAAAAGGCTGTTTTTCATAGGCACGGGAGTAGCATTATTTGCATCTTGTAGTAAAGATCAAAATATTGACTACTTTACCGGAGGTACTGCACCGGTATTATCAGCATCGGTATCTGGTACTATCCCCTTGTCTACTTTAACTCAAACTAATGTGGAAGTAACTTTTTCTTGGACTAATCCTAACTATAATTTTACTACCGGAGTTAGTTCTCAAAATGTTTCTTACCTGTTAGAAATTGATACGTTAGGAGCAAACTTTACCAATCCACTTCATATAGCAACTTCTATTAGTCCTAATTTGAGTATTGCTTATGTAGATGCAACGTTAAATTCTGCATTATCTAATCAAATGCTATTAGCAACTGGGGTTACACATACTATTCAGGTAAGGGTTACAGCTTCTATTAATGGTGTTGCAGCTACTTCTCTTGTATCTAATGTGTTACAATTTACCGTAACACCATGGGCTCCTCCACCAGTAATTGCTCCGCCTTCAACTTATGCAGACAATCCTACAGGTAATTTATATATTGTGGGTAGTGCCGTTGCCGGTGGATGGGGTAATCCGATAGCATCCGGCAGCATAGCATCTCAGCAATTTAGTAAAGTAAGTAACACTTTATATCAACTTACAACTGCTATTATTGGTGATGGTGAATACAAATTGATTGGTGTTAATAGTTCATGGAATGATCAATGGAGTATATCAACCGAACAACCATCTGGCGATCCTACAACATTAGCATTCCCTTTAAAATTTAATGGAGGTAATTGCCGAGCACCATTAGTTAGTGGTAATTATAAAATAGTGGTAGATTTTCAACACGGAACAGTTAGTCTTACCAAACAATAATCATACGTTATAAACCATCATAAAAAAACCATTATGAAATATTTATTAAAACTTCTTTTATCAGTAAGTGTAATAGCAATAGCTTTTACTGCTTGCGATAAGGTTGGCAGCCTGCCATCGTATCAAACAGGTACTGCACCCGCCTTAAGTAGTAGTGTTACCTCTACTACTCCTGCACCGGCAGACTCGATGAAGAATATCATTACTTTTTCTTGGACTAATCCGGGGTATGCCAATGATTCTACAACAACAAAATATATTTTAGAATTTGATTCATCAGGACGTAATTTTTCTAAAGAACAAACAATTACTTATACAGGAACATTAAGTGGAACATTAACAGCAAAAGCTTTAAATACTATTTTATTGAATTTTGGCTTTGCTTATAATACTACTTACAATGTTGATGTTAGAGTTACTTCTTCTTACGCAAATAATAATGTACAATTAAAGTCGAATACTTTGACTTTAAAGATGACTCCTTATGTTGTTCCTCCAAAAGTGGTACCACCAAGTACAAAAGCATTATACTTAGTTGGTGCTGCAACTGCAGGCGGATGGGGTAATCCGGTTCCAACACCATCTCAACAATTTACAAAACTTGATTCTGTTACTTATCAGGGAACATTTTATTTGAATGGCGGTCAACAATATTTGTTGTTACCATTGAATGGTGACTGGACCCATAAATTTTCTGTTCAGGATAATACTGTGGCAGGTTTGAAGAATGGCGGAAGTTTTGGAGCTGATTTACCAAGCAATTTCCCAGGCCCTGATTCTACGGGTATGTATAGAATATTAGTTGATTTTCAACATGGAACATTTACAGTTACCAAACTAAGTACTTATGGTTTAATGTATGTTCCCGGTGATTATCAAGGATGGGCACCAGCTACTGCACCAACGCTTGGTTCTCCAAAGAAAGATGGTAATTATGATGGTTATATAAACATCCCTTCAGGCGGAACCTATCAATTCAAATTAAACCTTACACCAGATTGGAATAATTCATTTGGTGATGGCGGCGGTGGTGTATTAAGTTCAAGCGGGGGTAATATGCAAGTTCCAGGCGCTGGTTATTATCATGTTGTAGCAAATACAACGGCTAAAACCTGGTCTGCTACAGCTACTACCTGGAGTTTAATAGGAAGCTTTGCTGCAAGTGGTTGGAGTACTGATGTTAATATGACTTTTAATGGAACTGCTTGGGTAGGTACTATTACTACTGCTACAGGCGATCAATTTAAGTTCAGAGCCAATCACGATTGGGGAACTAATTTAGGAGATGCAGGTGCAAGTGGTTCTGGAATTGGAAGCTTGTCTTATGGCGGCAATAATATTGGTGATCCTTCAACTAATTTTTCTGTTCCAGCAGGGACGCATAAAATAACACTTTTCCTTAATAATTCGGGATATTATTCTTATATGATTCAATAATATTATTCTTGAATCAGTTTATAAAAAACGTCTTCATTTTTGAAGACGTTTTTTATTTATTAAATTAAATAATAGTAAACAGTAATAGAATTAAATTATACCGTTCTTTAATTCCAATTAAAAAAGATTTTTTA
>CAILAF010000508.1 GCA_903832075.1 uncultured Chitinophagaceae bacterium | reverse complement strand
GAGAAATAATTAAGAAAAATAAAAAATGGCAGGCTCCTCACATCGCACCGCTACAACCGCCTATCCTTGCTGTATTCCTACCCTGGGGAGGTTCAGCAGGAGCTGGTCGTGTAAGACCTGCCGCTGCAAATGTAAGGGAAGCAAAGAAATTATGAATGATGAATTTTAAATGATAAATCAACATCATCCATATTTACAAACAATTGCTATTATTTTTGCAATTCAAAATTTTGTAAATGGTTGTAATAGTTGGTTATCTCGCTTCAGTGTTTCTTGCATGTTCATTATTGGTAAATAATTCTATAAAGTTCAGATTACTGAATATGACCGGTGGCATTACATTCATTATTTATGGAATATTGATTAGAGCCTATCCTGTAATGATTGCCAATAGTATTTTGTTATGCATCAATATTTTTCAACTGACAAAACTATATTATGCAAAAGAAAAACTAGAAATGCTGGAGATTTATGCAACTGATAAATTAGTGAATAAATTTTTATCGTTTCATAAAAAAGATATTGCAAATTATTTTCCTGAATTTTCTTTTAATGCTGATAAAAACAATATTGCCTTCATGGTTTTAAGAGATTTAGCCATTGCAAATATTTTTGTTGCTGAATTAACTGATGAAGGAAATGCTGAAGTACAAATTAATTATACGGTTCCACAATACCGAGATTATAAAGTAGGTCGTTTTATTTTTGAAAGAGAAAAAGAATATCTTATTGGTAAAGGTGTTCAACAAATTGTTTATAAAAATATATTCAATAAGAATCACGAAGATTTTATAAAAGTGATGGGATTTACCAAACAAAATATAAATGGGGTTGAATGTTATACAAATAGTTTGGCTTAGAATTATTGTTTAACCAATTTCACTTCAATCACGGGGCTAAAAGAATAAATATTTCCTGTCTCAATTTCCAAACATTCAAATCGCTTTCTTCTTTTCTTTCCTTTTCTAAAAATTTTTCCGTTTTCGGTCATAAATAAACTTCCTTCCGGTAATTCAGCAACATGATACACTCCCTCTTTTTTTTGTGCATTGTATTTTCTTAACACCATTAATAATTCTGTTTCTCCATTTGCAGTTGCCGAAGGATTGATGATACTTTTCTGCAGAGCCTTTTCAATATCAACAGGAAAAATTTTTCGTTCAACAAAATCAATTAATAATTTACTGTAATTATTTTTCCATTCTTTTCCATGTGCTTCTGCTTTATGTGCAAATTGCTCAAACGTAAGCAGGTGAGCCAATTCATGCAACAATGTAATTAGGAATTCGTATTTATTCAAATTACCATTTACGGTGATTCTATGGTTTTTTCCAAACAAAGAATGACGATAATCTCCTAAAACAGATTTTCTTTTTTTAGTAACCGTTAAATGAACTTTATAAAAATGAATGTATTGAACAACCGGATCAAAACTACCTTCCGGTAAATAATTTGCCAATGCCTGCATGGGATGTTCTGTAACGGGCATCTATTTTTTTTGATTCAGCTTTAAAGCAATTCTTATTTCCAACACCATATAAATAATATACAATAACATGCTTGCAAAAACAGCATATACACTTCTATTATTTCCTGCCATAAATAAATAGATCATTGCAGCAGATGCCAGTACTAACATTTTAATCATTGTGGCACCCATCACACTTCTTATAAAAACATTTGGATTTGTTTTATTTAGGGCACGAGAATGCATTGCCAATGTAAGAACGCTTAATATAAACAATAAACAATTTGCTGTGAAGACAACAAATGAATCTATTTTATAACCATCCAATCTTTGTTGAAAAAATAAAACAATGCTGTTAACAATAACAAATAAAAAAAATAAAGGAAGCATTCGCTTTCCGAATGAATTAGTTTCTTGGGGCATATTATTTTTTTGAAGAAGTGTCTTTCACCACTTTTATTAATATGGCAATCAATACCAACAAAGGTAAAAGCCAAATGAATACAGGAATGGTGATGTTAATTTTTTTATCCACCCATATCCCTATCCAAACCGATAAACCTAAACTCACTAACAACTGTGTTGCCAATCCTGCATATTGCGTCAATGATTGATTGCGCTGCTCTTTCATCATCAATCGTTTGATACTTCATGTTTTTTAACAGGCAATGCCACTGTATCAATTTTTATTGGAGTAGTTCCGGTCAATACTTTTTTGATGCCGTCTAAATATTGATCTTTATATTGAATTGCCGTTTCTAAAGAATCAGTTCTTGTCTTTAAAGCTCTTAACTCTGCTGCATTTTCACGATTTCCATAACCCGGAATATAATATTTAATTGGAGTAAAAACAATCAATGCAATTGTAAATCCAACCAATAAAACAAATACAGTACTTAACGCAACATATACACTTAAACGTGATAATTTAAATGTAACAACTTCTTCATAAGTATCATCATTCATTACCACCAAACGGTATTTATTTTGCAAACGTTGAAAAGTATTATTGTCTGTAAGCTTTGCCATGATGTTAAATGAAGTTTAAAGGTAAGCAATACTAATTTATGCGCCTTAATAAGTTGCAAAATAACTGTACTTTTAAAGCGTCGTTTTTACTAAAATGAGAAACACTTATCACTTTATAAAAATATTTTGTTTGCTGATGCTTTTTTGTATCAGGTTTTCTGCCATCAGTCAGCCTAATACTACTATTGATTTGGATAAATATAAACCCGAACAATATCAAGACAGGCAACTGGGTTCTGAAAAAACAGGCGATACCAAATTTAGTTTCACAAAAAAATTGTACCAGAATTTAGTAACCAGAGATAATTATTATTTCAATGCAAGAAACATATTGAATGATATTATCAGCAAAGCTAAACTTTCATGGAAAGATGATTACACTAAATTACTTTCTTTTTATAATTACTCAGTTGACCAAACTTCCAAAAACAAAAGCGATTTAGATACTATTATTTACAAAATAACTTGCGGTGTGCTTTTGCATGATTTAAGAAATGCATGGATTGATGATTTGTATTTATTAATGGGCAAGACTTATTTGTTTGGAAAAAAATTCGATTCGGCCCAATATGTTTTTAATTACATTAATTATATCTATGCACCAAAAGAAGATGGATGGGATGTTCCAATTGGAAGTAATGCATCAAACACTAATGGCATTTTTACTATTTCAACAAATGAAAAACAAACTTTGCTAAAAAAGTTAAGTAGTAAACCTCCTGCACGAAATGATAATTTTTTATGGATGGCAAGAAATTATTTAGAGCAGGATAAAATTTCACAAGCATCCGGCTTAATTTCTTTATTAAGAAGTGATCCAAATTTTCCGCAACGTTTACAAGCTGACCTACATGAAATAACTGCATACTTATTTTATAAACAACAAGTTTATGACAGCGCTGCAGTGCACTTACAAAAGGCATTAGATAACAGCGAAGGAAGAACAGAACAAGCAAGATGGGAATTTTTATGCGGACAATTATATCAACTCGCTAATAAAAATACCCAAGCAATTAATTTATTTGAAAGAAGTATTAAGCACACTATTGATCCATATATGGATGTGTATGCAAGATTAAATATTGTATTGCTTTCATCTTCAGCAAAAAAAGAAAATGCATTGCAACAAAACTTAAATGAATTATATAAATTAGGAAAACGAGATAGATATGAAAGCTATCGTGATATTATTTTTTATGCATCAGCATTGTTACAGGTTCAACAAAAAAATTATGTAGCAGCGGTAAATGATTTACAAAAAAGTATTCAATACAGTACTGATAATGTAATACAAAAACAAAAAAGTTTTTAACTAT
>CAILAF010000507.1 GCA_903832075.1 uncultured Chitinophagaceae bacterium | reverse complement strand
AGGCATTGCTCAATCAGTAAGGAATGCTGCTGCTGCTGCAGGTGGTCCTACATTGTTGCCTACTCTTGATGGTGCTGTTGCTGCTGGTTATACATTGGCACAATATCAAACTTTATTTGCAGGACCGTTAGCTCCTTTGGCTTCATACGCACCAATACTTTATGCTTCTAGTGGTTCAAAAAATTGGTTTGCAAATTCAAATGTTAGTAGAACTGGTTATAACGAAAGCGATGTTGTTAGTCCAACAACACTTGATGTTAAATTAACTGGTGCTGCATTTTATAAAATAAATGATCATCTTACTGCTTCTGTTACTGCTAACTATGGAACAGGTAGTACTGTTTATACCGGAAGTGACAGATATGCTTTGAAAAATTTAAGAATTGGTCAATATAAATTAGAATTGAAATCTACGAACTGGCATTTGCGTTGGTACACAACCCAAGAAAATTCTGGTGATTCTTATGATGTTGTAATGGCAACAAGATTTTTTAATGAAGCATGGAGCCCAAGTGCTACATGGTATCCAACCTATATGACTGCAATGGCATCATACATTGCCGCAGGTTTACCATCTTTATCTGCACACGCTGCTGCAAGAGCAGTTGCTGATGCAAATAGACCACAAGGTCCTATTCTTAATAATCCTTTATTTCAACAAATTATTTCAACACCAATTGGTAAAGGTATTCCTGGTTTACCTGCAACTGCTCAAGGAGCTAAATTCTTAGACAAAACTTGTTTATACAATTGGGAAGGTCAATATAATTTGACTCAAGCATTTGGATTAGAAAAAACAAAAACTGAATTGTTAATTGGGGGTAATTTGAAAAAATATGTATTAAATTCTCAAGGAACTTTATTTGCTGATACTGCAGGTGTAATTAATATTAATGAAACAGGGGCTTATTTACAATTAAGTCAAAGATTATTAAATGATGTGTTGAAGTTTAGTTTCTCTGGCCGTTATGATAAGAATAGCAATTTCGACGGACGTTTTACTCCAAGAGCATCTTTGGTAGTTAAAGTATCTGAAGATCAACATTTCCGTTTCTCTTATCAAACTGCTTATCGTTTTGCATCTACACAAGATCAATGGATTAATTTGTTAGTTGGAGGAAATACACGTTTAATAGGTGGTTTACCACAAATGCGTGATTATTTTGGTTTTGGTCCAAACAACCAAAGTAATCCACTTTATACACTTGCTAGTTTCCAATTGTTCGCCGCAACTGGAAATCCTGGTGTATTACAACAACAAACAATTGCCGCTGCTTTCAAACCTGAATCTTCAACATCTTTTGAAGTAGGTTATAAAGGGTTATTTGGTAAAGTATTTTTGTTAGATGCTTATGCTTATTGGGGTCAATACACCAATTTTATTGGTTCTGTTCAAGGTATTCAATCTAACAATGGTACAATTGCAGGTCTAGCTACCGGGTATACTGCATTCAGTGTGCCAACAAATAATTCTAGTAATGTTAACACTAGTGGATGGGGCGTTTCTGCTGAGTATTTATTACCTCATAATTTTTCTATCTCCGGTAATTTGTATTCTGATGTAATAGGAAGTCTCCCTACAGGATTTATTTCTTATTTCAATACAGCTAAATACAGAGCAAATTTAAGCTTTAGCAATAGCGGTTTCTTAGATCATAATAAAATTGGATTCGCTATAGTTTACAGATATCAAGATGGTATTAACTATCAAGCAACATTTGGCTCTGGCTATTTGCCTTCATACGGAACTTATGATGCTATGATTAGTTATAAATTACCAAACATAAAATCATTGATTAAACTTGGTGCAAGCAATTTCTTTAATACTTATTATACAAATGGTTTTGGTAATGCTCAAATCGGTGGAGT
>CAILAF010000506.1 GCA_903832075.1 uncultured Chitinophagaceae bacterium | reverse complement strand
TTTAGCACCCTAACCCAATTTAAAGTAACAGATTTTTCCATAAGAGATCTTATTCTATATAGGGTTGGATCAAGTTTTGTATCAACTAATTCTGTGTTGTTTTTAATCTTTTCAATTGCTGATCCAGGATTGAGCATTATGATTGTTAAGTCCGGTCTATCCGCTTTACAGTCATCTTTTTTTAAATAAAGAACTTTTCTAAAAGAGTTATTTGCATTTGTGTTATAAAACTGTGCTTGACAGGTTATCATAAATTATTTATTAAGTGAAAAGTGAAGTTTTCGTCAAACTCACTATCAAACTCTTCATCTCCCATACATTTTGCTTTAAGATTCAATTTTCTCAGTTTTTGCATCTGTTCATCATCAAGACTTTGAAAGTATATTATTGATTCTTCAACAGAAATTATTATAATTTCAAGTGATTTAATAATATTATTGAATGATTTCTCCGATAATATTAACTGTCCTTGAACCAGCAAATCACTATAATAAAAACTACCAAAAATTCTGTGATATGGATTATCGTCATGGTCAATTAAACCATAAGTTTCTGGAGTGATATTTAATTCAACCCCTTCTATATCATAAATTATAATTCTAAATTGTATATTAAAAACTAAATCATGTTTCATTATTAAAAAATATATCGTTCAATCAAATAATTAACCCATTTTTTAAACTCATTATTTGGACAATGCCTATTGCATGCTTTTAAAAATGATTCATAAGTGATAGGAAGAAACTTGTTCTTATTTTCAATAAGCATTTCAATGTATTCATTACTAGCATGAATAAAGTGTTCGTTTTTTTCAGGAAAGAAAACCAATGAGGAAAAATGTTTGAACTTATCCTTATCAACCAAAAGCATTTTTTCACCCAGTAATTGATTCCTCCAGATTTGTCTAAACAAATCCTTTTTTAAATCCTTTATTGAATCAGGTTCATAAATTTCAATTTTGTTTGTAGTAGTTTGGTAATTTGATTTCGGATCATTAATTTTTCTTTCTTCACTGGAACCCTTTTTTAAAGGGTACTCCTTTTCTGTATACTTTACTTCAATCCCAATAATACCCTTTCCTCCATCGATATGGGTAAATTCAATGTAAGTATCAAATGAAGTATTATCATCTAAATATTTCTTCTTTGGCGAAGGAGCAAATTCAATTTTGACATTTCCCTTATTATCGATTATAGATTCTATGTCAATAGAATGGATACAATTCCCTAAAAGTTCATTAAAAACATTTTTGCAAAAGTTCAAATCATTTCTAAATGGAATAAAGAAATTAAATGGAATGTGTTGGCTTCGTAAAATATCTGAATAGAGATTTATTGAATGCTTTGGATACCTTTTTTGTACTTCCGAAAAAATCGAGAATCCATTATAAAAATTCTTTCCTTTATCACTATCTGATTTTGTCAGCCAAGTTTCATAAGTACTATAATCTGATCCCGTTTTTTTAAGCTTATATTCTATTTGATGTTTTCTAGCAGCCTTTTTAAATTCAGAATTTTTCATCTTAGTCTTTCTTTAAGGTCTAAACAAATTAAAACTAAAATTAATAAAATCGTAAACCCGAATCAAATGATAATTCTCATATTTTTATGAGTATTAGGGGTGGTCCCTCAGAGGGTAAATTAATTTTGAACCCAAAAAATAAAATCGCTGGTCCCCGAACAAATCCTTATTCTCATATTTTTATGAGAATAAGGGGTGGTCCCTCAGAGGGTAAATTGATTTTAAACCAATCTGGGGTCATAAGACCTCTGGTGACACCATTTTCTACTATTCTTTAGAAATCCACCCGTAAATCTGATCCCAGTACCCCAAAAACCATCTTTTCAG
>CAILAF010000505.1 GCA_903832075.1 uncultured Chitinophagaceae bacterium | reverse complement strand
GAACCATTGGGTTTCCTACTGCTAATTTGCATATTGAAAGTGAAGAAAAATTAATTCCGGGAAATGGCGTTTATGCGGTGGAAGTAGAAATAGTCGGGAGTAAAAACCAAATCGTCAATCGTCAATCGTCAATCGTCCATTTAAAAGGAATGATGAACATTGGTGTTCGCCCAACGGTTGACGGAAAGAAAAGAATGATTGAAGTAAATATTTTTGATTTTGATGAAGATATTTACGGACAAACACTTCGCGTTTATTTAAAACATTATTTAAGAGATGAAATAAAGTTTAATGGATTGGATGAATTGAAAATTCAATTAGCAAACGATAGAAAACAAGCGATAGAAATATTGAAATAATTGAATAAACTAAAATTTTCAATATGAAATATCTTCGCAGAATAATTCTTTTAAGTATTATTATCAGCTTGGGATATTATGCAATAAAAGCAGAATTTGGAACACATGAAGATGGTTTCTTTTCATTTTTTTCTTACTCTGCATTATTGTTACTAATATTAATTTTAATACTTACAATTTATATTGAATCATTCTACTATAAAAAAACAAAAAAATATTATGAATTCATTAGCAGTTTAATTGCCTTTTCTATTTTAATAACAATTCTACTACATATATTTAAAATTAGCCAAATCGAAAATTCAAAATCCTTATTTAAAGTCTCCTCATCTGAACAAGCAGACCATGTTTTCATTTTTGATTTCAAAGAAAAAAATAATTTTGTGTTAACAGAATATTTTAGACTTGGAAGAGATATTTATTATGGAAAATATTCTACTAATTATGACACAATAAAAATATCAGGAATAGAATATAACGACAAATCCTATCAATTTCCAAAATTCGGGGTTATTGAAAAAGATACTATGATAATGTCTAATATGGATACAATGATTTTGTCAAAATAAAATCAATACATCATCTTCACCACCATTTCTTTCATCAAATCTGCATCATCAGTTCCACCATCATGCACACCAACACTGCGTAAATTGTATTCATGCAATAACAATAAAATTTTTTCTGTTCCTTGATAACTATAATTTTTTGCAGCAGCAGTATAATCTTTTATAAAATAAGGATTGATTCCTAATGATGTTGCCAATAGTTTTTCATCATTTGTTCCGGCACCAAAAATCATAAATACTTTACTGAAAAAATTATACAATGCCGGCAATATCATTTGTATAGGAGCCGCCTTGGGATTGGCTTTGAAGTATTGAATGATTCTGATGGCTTTTGAGAAATCTTTTTTAGCAATGGCATCTTGCATTTCAAAAACATTGAATTCTTTGCTTACGCCAATATATTTTTCAATATCATCTTCTGTAATATTTTTTCTTGCACCTAAATTCATTGCCAACTTTTCAATCTCGTTTTGAATACGACTTAAATCATTTCCTACATGATCTACCAATAAATACAATGCTTTTTGATTGATCGTTAATCCATGTTGTTGAACCATATTGTTCGTCCATTCGGGCAACTGACTATCATACATTTTCTTGGTAGAAAATAATTCAGCTTTTTGTTTTAATATTTTAGCCAGCTTACTTCGGCCATCAACTTTTTTTTCTTTATAACTAACAACAAAAACGGTTGAGCTTAATGGATTATCAATATATCCTTCCAACTTTTCAATATCTCGCATTTGTTGTGCTTCTTTCAATAACACAACTTGTCGCTCAGCAAACATAGGATACCTTCTGCAAGCATTTACAACAGCAGCCCAATCTGCATCTCTTCCATAAAAAATGGTAAGATTAAAACCCGATTCGCTTTCTTTTAAAATATGATGTTCGGCAAAATCAACGATCTGATCTATGAAATAAGATTCATCTCCTTCTAACCAATAAATAGGTTTGAAGTTTCCTTTCTTCCAATCAGATAAAATTTTTTCTGCACTCATGTCTGCAAATATAAATGTAGCAACTGAAGTATGATGTCTTTGAAACTCGCTGTGGAAAACGAATTTAAGGATGATGTATTGTTAGGATACGAATATTATTTTATCATCACTCAATAAAGAAATATTTTGAAAACGAAGAATAACATTAGCAGTTACAATTACATCGCGCTGACAATATTCAACAATGCGATGTAAATCTTTTTCTTTATAATAAACCAATTGCACCATACTTCCATCCATATCTGTTTTAGAAGTTGGAATGCCCAACACAGAAGCTAATAAATGCAATGACACATAATTTTTATTATCACCAAACTTCCACCAGTTTAATGTATCAAACATTTTTACTTCCCAAGGTTTTTTATCATGCAATTGCAAGTATTCAGGCAAAGGCAAATTATTAATAAGCAATCGGCGGCAGATATAAGGAATATCAAACTCCTTAATATTATGTCCGCCAAACTGAAAATATTTATTGTGTTGATAAACTTTGTTACATAACTCAATAAATTTTTTCAACAGTTCCACTTCATCATCGCCATAAATACTTTTAATACGCAAACCAATTTGTTTGTTATCATCTTCATAAAAAAATGCGGTAGATATACAAATGATTTTCCCAAACTCAGCCAATATACCAGCTTTGCGCTGATAGCTTTCTTCAGGTGTAATATTTTCTGGCACAGTTTTGGAAACTTTATCTATCCAAAGGCTTTGCCAATCGGTTTTCAAATCATTGAATGATTCTGATTGAGGAACAGTTTCAATATCTAATAACAAAAGATCTGTTAACATAAAAAGCTTTTAAAAATAAACCAATATTCTTGAACAATTATATTTCGATATAATGAGCAATGTGCGAACGATATTTTATTTTAAACAAGCTTTTAAAAAAGATAAGAAAACATTTATCTATGGCTTGCTGATTTTAACGCTTGCGCTCACGTGGGGGTATATTTTATACGACAAAAGTAAAACTACTCAAACTATACAACATACACAAATACATGATAATTCTATAGCACACGAAAAACGTTGAATACAGGTTACAATTAAATTTTATTATAATCACAATATGAAATTTTATCTTTACACAATCATTAAAAATTAAACTATGAGCTACACACCTACTGCATCGCCAAATGCGCCTAAAAAAGATAACCTTAAAATAATTATTGGGGTTTTGATAGCCGCATTAGTAATTACCTGGGGTTACATTATTATTAACCACAATCAAACAAAAGATATACTCACACAAAAAAATACAGAGTATGTTAATGTGAGTACAGCAAGAGATTCTATTAAAGCTGAATTAGATAAAGCCGCAGACAGATTAGATTCCCTAACCGGTAACAATGTACAATTACAAGGTGCATTGGCCGAGAAGAACAGCGAATTGTTGAAAATGAAATCTAATATCAACAGCATTTTGAAAAAGAAAAATGCAAGTGATGCTGAATTAGCACAAGCCAAACAAATGATCACAGATTTGAACGGAAAAATTGATGGCTATGTTGAAGAGATCAATAAATTGAAAGGAGAAAATCAACAATTGACAACAGCTAATCAACAATTAACAACAGATAAAACGCAATTGACAAATGAAAAAGGTGAATTGCAAACTAATTTATCTAAAACACAAGCAGAGAAAGCAAATATTGAAGACCTTGCTTCTACACTACACGCTTCGAATATAAATGTTGCAGCAATGCATGTAAGCGGTAGCGGAAAAGAATCAGAAACATCTAATGCTAAACGTGCAAGTTTATTAATCATTTCATGCACTTTAGATGAAAATCGTGTTACTGCCAGTGGCAAAAAGAGTTTATATGTATGCGTGTATAATCCCGATGGTACTGCATCAGGTACTGAAGGAACTTTTAAACAAAGAGATGGAAGTGATAAACCATACACTAACCGTGTAGAAGTTAATTACGAACAAGGAAAACCAATGCCCGTAAGCTTTAACTGGAAACCGGGTGATAAATTTCAAAGCGGAAATTATAAAATTGAAATTTACCATAACGGATTTAAAATTGGTGAAGGCACTAAGAATTTAAAGAAAGGTGGTTTCTTAGGTTTATAACTTCGATGAATAAGATTGAAATGATTTACTAAGATTTTTTTAATAATTAAAAGGCAATCAAATTAAAATTGATTGCCTTTTAATTTTAATTTACATAAATTCTGAAATGCTTGTAGCTTACAGCAAATAAAATCATAGCCTTCAGGCAATCATAAAAATCGTAGTTCAATGATTCAACAATGGCTTAATTGGAGAACAGCATTGGTTATTACTGCCATCTGCATTGTAAGCGGAACAATTTTCTATTCTAATTACTTGTCTAAAAAAATTGCTACAGATGAAAGACAAAAAGTAGAAACATGGATCGAATCGCAAAAGGTTTTATTATCAACGAATGATTCGCTCAACTTTAATTTAGCATCAAAAATTTCGGCAGAGAATAATGATATTCCAATCATTGAAACAGATGAAAATGATAAAATAAGCGGTAACTATAAAAATTTAGACAGCAGTAAAGTTTTATCGGATACAAATTATCTATCAAAAAAGTTAGCTGAATTTAAACAACAGAATAAACCTATTGTAACTCCCATCAGTATCAATCCTTATATCGCTAATAAATATTATTATGGCGAAAGCAGTTTACAACAAGAAGTAAAATATTATCCAATCATTCAATTATTATTGGTTGCGTTATTCATCATTGTATTGGTAATTGCACAAAGAACCAATTATAAAAGCACACAGAATCAAGTGTGGGCGGGCATGGCAAAAGAAACTGCCCATCAATTGGGAACACCTGTTACCAGTTTGCAAGGATGGATAGAAATGTTAAGAGAAATAAACGGCAATGAAAAAATTGTTCCTGAAATGGAGAAAGATGTAAATCGTTTATTATTGATCACAGATCGTTTTGGAAAAATTGGAAGTCAGCCGAACTTAGAAGAAAAAAATATTGTTGAATTGGTTCAACACATGATGGATTATATTAAAAGAAGAGCAGGTGGTAAAGTTGATTTTGTTTTAAATTCAAATGGAAAAAATAATATTACTGCTTTTGTTTCTCCCCCATTATTTGATTGGGTAATAGAAAATTTATTGAAGAATGCATTAGATGCAATGGAAGGCAAAGGAAAGATTGAAGTAACTATTATTGAACAGGAAAATAATATTATGATTGATATTAGTGATTCAGGTAAAGGCATTAATAAAATAAATTTGAATAAAGTTTTTAATCCCGGCTTCACTACAAAAAAACGCGGATGGGGATTAGGATTAACATTAACCAAACGCATTGTAGAAGACTATCACAAAGGACAAATATTTGTGAAGCAGAGCGAAGTTGGCAAAGGCACTACCTTTAGAATAGTGCTAAAAAATATTGTTTAAAGAACGTTATTACACTTCTTCCTGCATCAACATTACAGGCTCTGCACTTAATCCATAATAACTAATAGCAGTTTGCCACTGATGCAAAGTTTGAATGGTTACCGATTCATCAAACAAATCAGCTTCCAAACAAAAATTCAATAATTCATTTTCACGTTCTTTTCTTTCTCTAATGGTAATTTCATCCTGCAATAATTGTCGCATACAATTATTCATTCTTGATAATTTATCATTCGATAAATGATCAAATGCATGTTCTTGCATTAATTGCCCGGCTGCATTTACCAATAAAAAATTGTTCGATCGTTTCATAATGTACGTTTTAAGTTTGCAATTTCTATATAAGACAAGAAAATATTGCTTTACGTTTATTAGCAAATTGTTAAGCACTTTAAAAGGTGCATAAACTGGGGATAAATCGAGTCGGGATGAGGGTTACAGAAGAAAAATTATCTCAATACCACTGCACCCAATGCAGGTAAATGAACTTTTAATTTATACCATTTATCTTTTTTATCTGCGGCATTTACTTTTTCAGCTTTTATTTCGGGATTAAATACATCGCCTGTTCCCCAAAATTCTTTAGCATCACTATTAAATATTTCTTTCCATTCACTTTTGCCATATACATGCACTTCCCAATTGTTGCGAACAATGGGTGTTACATTTAATATTACCAACACGTCATCTTTTTCTTTTTTTCCTTTGCGTTTATAAACCATTACACTTTCGCTGCGATGATTTAAATCAACCCATTCAAATCCACCCACTTCAAATTGTTTTTCATATAATGCAGGTTCAGTTCTGTATAATTCATTTAATTTTTGCACGCAATGTTTCATGCCACCATGACTAACATGCTGCAATAAATCCCATTGCAATTCGCTTTTATAATTCCATTCAGCTGTTTGTGCAAACTCATCTCCCATAAATAATAATTTTGCACCGGGATGTGTAAACATATAAGTATATAAAATTCTTAAGTTGGCAAACTTTTGCCATTCATCTCCGGGCATTTTATAAATCATGGGAGATTTTCCATGCACTACTTCATCATGCGATAAAGGCAACATAAAATTTTCATCATAGAAATACATCATGCTGAATGTAAACTTATCCTGATGTGCACCACGGAATATAGGATCAAGTTTAAAATAATCT
>CAILAF010000504.1 GCA_903832075.1 uncultured Chitinophagaceae bacterium | reverse complement strand
TTTTTAAAAAGTACACCAAAGGGGTATTGATTTTATATAATATTTTATTCAATATTGTTATAACATTTAAATCGACAGAATGGATAGGTTATCGAAAAGGGAAGTACAGGTGTTAGCGTTGATGTCGACCGGAATGCTGAACAAAGAGATTGCTGAACAATTAGATATTAGTATTGATACTGTGAAGAAACATACTAAAAATATTTATGCCAAACTGAATTTGAGAAACAGAACAGAAGCAGTTGGCTATATTTTAAAAAGTAAAGTGAACAATAAGAATTGACAAATAATATACGGGAAGTATTATAAATGTTGAATGTTTGATAATGTTTAATCGCCCCCTCCGATTAATTGAGCTTCTTCCCCAATAAATACATACTTAATAAGAAGTAATACCAAAGTGATTTTGTATTTGGTAGATGGCAATGTTTTGTTATTACTAAAAACTGATTATATATAATTTTTAGAATCCCGGTAAGCCGAAAACGGGAATTTTTAGAGTAGGCAAAAAAAATATAGAACATGGAAAAAATAAATGAGTATTTAATTGTTCAAGAGGAGAAATTAGGAGATATGATTAGCAATGTGAATACATACATTGGAAAACACTACCAACCTTTTGGTAGTGTTTTCTTAATTGAGGTTTCTAAAGCTGATCCGCAAAATCCAACAGCTTCAATTTTTGTTAAACATTATTGCCAACCGTTTGTAAAAGTTGAAGAAAAATAAGGGCATTGAACTGATGATGTTGATGTTCTTTTCCCCAGCTATCCTGAGAGTTAGCGCAGCGCTCTCAGGATAGCTGGGTAGGCAAAAAATAAACGCTAAAAAAGTTTTTTAACCAAAACAAAACATATGAAAAATGCTTTGTCATTTATGCTTTTTGCATTTTCAATTTTACTATTAACAAGTTGTGCAACTAAAATAGCATTAAAAGAATCTGTTACAGAAACTACTCCAAAACGTTTTGAAGGCAGTGGTAAATATTATAGTGTTGTAAGATTTGATAGCCTTTATAGAACATATGATTCTATAAACTCAAGTTTTGTAAAAGCAAAACAAAAAAGTCATGATGTTCAAACAACGGAAGCATTTACTTGTATAGAAAATTTTGATCAAAAAAAATGGTTAATTCGAGGAACTGATGTAATAAATATTCGAGATCAAAATTTTAGTTTGCCCTTATTAAGAAGTAACGATGTTATATTGGAATTCTCTATCACGAATATTCTGAACTACCCAGTAGCACAATACTTTATAAAAGAAACAAAAATTCCAGTTATTGGCAGTTTATCAGTTTTTAATGCAAATGGTAATTTGATTAGAAAATACTTGAATTTTTTTGATATAAATTTTAAAGGTTACCCAGACATTGATCCGATGGATCCATTTACATCTCATATTTCAACAGGTAAGTTTACAGACTCATTAGTGCAAATAGCTTTCTATAGCCTTAAAAATAAATTACTTGCTCAATTTAATTCGGACGAAACACTTGCACAATATTTGAAATCAAATTCAATCTATTTGTCGTTATCATCAACAAAAGAATTGAATAGAAATTTTTATAATAATTATTTAAGCAAATTAATTAATTCATATAAAGACCTTTATAAAAATAATTATGATCTTGCTTTAAGTAGTTTCAAGAAAAACTATGAAACTTGGGTGAAAAATGCTCTTCATCTTAATTTTGAACAATACGAACGAAAACGAGATGCACTTAATGCCGACCTCAATAAATATATTCAATATTCTTTAGTAGAATCGGAATTTGCAAATACTGCAAATACTATTAAAGCTAAATTAGAACAAGAACATATAAGTTTAGATTCTTTATTAACAGAAAGTGATACATACAAAGAAAAAATTCAAAAACGTCGCGAAACAAATAATAAAATATTAGGTGTTGGATTAATTGCACTGCAGAGTTATGCAAGTGCTAAAAATGCCGCTTCACTTTATGGTTCTTCGCTAACAAGTGCTCAAATGAACACTTTAATAACAAGTAATTTTGTAGGCAATTTGGGCAACTCGCAATTTTATAATGTATTATCTGGAACAACTAAAGTTACAGCTGATAATTTGCCAAGTTTTTTAAATCCTACTGCCGCTAATACAACAGGATCAGGTTATGGTTTTGGAAATCAAAACAATAATGGGGTAGGTAGTTTAAATGGTTTAAACACTCCGTCTCCATGTTCACAGGAACAACAAGATGAAATTAATTCACAAATTCCAAACGATCCCAAACTAAAAGCTGCTATGTATAAGCAAAGTCAGAATCCATCATGCATGACTTGTGCATATGAAGCAGCTATTGCAGCTTATGAAGCAACAATAAGAATTAGTGGTGATTGTTTGCCACCAGATAGAATTGCTGCATATAGGCAAATGATTTCTGACAACCTTAATGAGATTAAGAATTTAAAAAATAATAATACACCAGTTTTTAATTTAAATTCAACTATAAATAAATTACCAGCTAATTATCAAGCTCCTCCTCCCCCCCCCTCGACCATTAAATCCCTGCAGTGCACCGGGTAAAGCTTGTCCAATTTGATAAAAAATTACAAATGAAAAAGACTTTTTTATTATTCTTGTTTAACTTCTTAATTCAACTTTCATATTCTCAAAATGAAGTTACACCTAAACGCATAGAAGGATGTGGTTCTTATTATAGTATTATAAGATTTGACAGCTTGGATTTGGTTGTAGATACAACAACTAAAGACTATAGAAAGAATAATTATTATTTGTACGAATATGAAATCCCAAAAATGTATGCATTGGAGCATATTAAATTCGCAGTAAGTAAATTTATAAATGATAGTTCAAAAATAAATTACCGAGTAAACGGTACTGAAACATTAGAACCATTAAACAAACATTTTATATTACCTATTTTAAAAAACAATGATTTAGTTTTTGAGTTTAATATAAAGGAAATTGTAAATTTCCCTTTATGGTGGGAAATAAAACATAAAAAAGTTGCATTAATCGGAAGTTTAAGACTTTACGATTCAAGGGGGAGTTTAATTAGAGTTTATGAAAATTTTAGTGAATTTGTTTTTCAAAAAAATTATATTGACGCTGATAATTATAATGAAGAATCTAACCTTAAAATTGATAGGATTATAAAAGCTTCTTTTAGAAACCTTAAAGACAGTCTATTAACTCAATTTAATAATGACTTTGAAATAGAAAAATATATAAAGTCAAATGCAGTTTTTTTGGCTATTTCATCACCTCATGAATTAAATAGCAATCTATATAATACCTATTTTCAAAATGTATTAACGTCCTATCAAAATATATTTTATTATGATTATAATTTGTGGATTAATCTTTTAAGCAATAACGTAAGTGATATAATTAAACCTAAGCTTTCATTAAAACATCTTTATGTTTATGATTTTGAAGAAGCAAAAAAATTAATTGAAAATCCATTTCAACATTTTACAAAAATGTATATACTTAATCAAAAGTTCTCCAATGTGAAAGATGATGTTATTGCTCAAAATATAAGAACAGAAATTAATAAAAAGGATTCTATTATCGGTTTAGTTGTTGACTACAAAGATTCAGTTGCAATTGTTGAAAAAGAAAGAGATGCTAAAGCTAATAAGATTATTGGAATTGCGGTTATAACTGCTAAAGCATATATGGATGCTAAAAATGCCGCCTCACTTTATGGTTCTTCGCTAACAAATGCACAAATGAATACTTTAATATCAAGTAATTTTATTGGTAATTTAGGTAACTCCCAATTTTATAATGTTATTTCAGGACAAACTAAAGTCACAGCCGATAATTTGCCAAGTTTTTTAAGCGCCTTGACTACCAATACAACAGTATCGGGCTATGGTTTTGGAAACCAAAACAATAACGGAGTAGGTGATTTAAATGGATTAAACACCCCGTCTCCATGTTCGCAAGAACAACAAGATGAAATTAATTCACAAATTCCAAACGATCCCAAGCTTAAAGCTGCTATGTATAAGCAAAATCAGAATCCATCATGCATGACTTGTGCTTACGAGGCCGGCATTGCAGCATACGAAGCGACAATAAGAATTAGTGGTAATTGTTTAACACTTGATAGAATTGCAGCCTATAGACAAGAAATTTCTAGACTTCAAAAACAGATTAGTGATTTGAATTATAGTGGACCAACATTTAATTTAAATAGTGTAAAAAGCAACTTGCCTGTTGGTTATCAGCCTCTTCCACCTCAAGTGCCAACTTCCAGACCATGTCCTGTAGGTCCAACCAAATGTGCTACTCAATTGAATTAAAAAATATATTATGAAAAAGAAATTATTTTTTTTAGTGGTGATTATTTTTTTAGGAACTGATTTGTTTTCTCAAGTTGCCAATAATGAATTTACACAATGGGAAAAAGTAAAAGATAGCATTTCGGGTCGGCATGTTTATTGTCGAGTAAAATTATTAAGTGAGGATAATGTTTTTTCTGCTATTGAAATTAAATATCCTGATGAACTGAATGAATTAATAAAAAAAGAAGGTCAAAATTATTCAGTTCAAGCTGCAGGTAATTCTGGTGAAATCGATAAGATGACTGGTAGATTGACCATCATAGGTCATCATATTTCGGAAGTATATACTAATAACAGAGAACCGGATAAGCTTTTTGAAAAAAAGCAAAGCGAAAAAAATGATACCATCACTACTTTCTTTGTTCTTTCAAAAAACAATCCTCTTTATACCGATGCCGGCAAAATGCTAATTATGACGCCTAAAGAGAAGTTTGAAATTATTAAAATGCTGGTCAAGATTACTGATAGAAAAAAAATAGATGAGGGAATATCGAAACTGGATAAAAGTTCTAATAATACAGATAATAAATCAAAAGCAGATACAACAAAAAAAACAAAATTTACTAAACTACAGCCATCTGCTGCGGGAAGCAGAAACTAAAAATGTAATTCACATTTCAAAATTTGGTGAGTGGTGTAATATTTACTTCAACTATAAAAGTTACATCAGCATCAATTTTATCAAATAACTCAAGTAAAACATTTAAGATAGCGAAGAAATAAGAAATATTTTTCTCATGGGGACTTTAATTTACGAGTCATCCTGTTTTTATGGGATGGCTTTTTTATTGTGAGTAAGATATCCTTACCTAATCATTTTATCAGCAATTAAATTTTGTATGATCTGTGGTTTACCCGATGCTGTTGCCGGAATATTATTGACAGAAATAAATGTTATATTAAATTTTTCATCAGCTCTTGCAAATATCATGTTGCGAATTTTGTCTAATTCATTCATTGAAAAATTATTGCCTTCAATATATTCTATTTCTATTTCTTCTTTTGTTTTTTGAATGATTCTGAATTGTTTGATGCTTTCGAAATGTTCGAAAATACCGGTAAAGAAATGTACGATCAATGCTTTGCCCAATGGTGTATGAACAATATCGGTATCACGACCAACAATCTTTTTCAATAGCGGGAAATGCATGCCACAACTGCATTGTACAGTTTCATCTTCTTTAATGGCAAGATCGCCTAAATAATATCTGATCAATGGAAAACTAAAAGCATCTAAGCGTGTGGCAACAACAAAACCAATTTCGCCGGGCTTTACTTCATTGCCATCTTTATCTAATAATTCAATAAATGTTTGCGGGGTTAATTGATGGTGATTTCCTTTTTCGCAGGTAGAACTGATTACAAAACCTTCGGTAGTTCCGTATAATTCCGTAATTAACGGTTCTCCAAAAGCTTTGCTGATATTAGTTTTATAATGATCGAATAATTTATCGCCCCAACTCATCACACCTTTAAATTTTAAATCGATATTATTTTTGCTGGCAACTTCTGCAAATACATTTAATGAAGAAGCATATCCTCCAAAAAATTTCTTCTTAGTTTTTTTTGCAGTAACCAATGATTCAATAATTTTTTCTTCGCTTAATTGATAAGCATCGGCATATTGCGTTAAAAATAATTTGTCTTTGATTGATTTAATAAATCCGCGATTGGGCGTAATGCCTGTTTGCAATAATGGTTCGCCCATTTTATAACCGCTCCATTCCCATAA
>CAILAF010000503.1 GCA_903832075.1 uncultured Chitinophagaceae bacterium | reverse complement strand
CACCGGTTGTTAATGTTCCCGTTGCTCTTAAAGTAGTGCTTGTTATTGCAGGTGTGTTGCTTGTAAGGTCTGTTGATCTGTCGCCTCTGATTAATATTCTATATCCTTGGCCTGCTAATAATGTATTGCTGTTAGTATTACTGATTCCTGTACCCCATGATTGTGTGGCATTATTAAACAAGAACAAACTTCCATTGCCTGTTGCTGTTCCGTCAAATCCATTCGTTTGGTCTACTGCATTACCTGTAATATGCGTTCCATAACCGGGATTTGGATTATTCGTACTGCTTGTAGCCCCTTCCTGCCAGTTAGCATGAATACTGCTTGTTGTAGTTACGCCAGGAGTTAAAAATCTAAAGCTTCTTTGTGCGCCCGGTATATATCGCTCTATTGTTACATTACCACTGATGGTGCCACCCACTACATCCACTAATGCAGTATTAGTAATACTGGTACTCTTTAATATTAAGTGACCGCCTGCAGCTAATGTTCCTGCTGTAGAAGTTAAAATACCGGTAATAGATTGCATACCGCCTGTTCCTGTAAATGTTCCAGTGGTATTTACAATCATGGTTCCAATGGTACCTGTTCCGTAGATATTACCTGTACCACCAAGAGTTAGGTTGGTAATAGTTCCATTATTATTTAAATCTTCTTGTAATACCACCTCACCCGAAATAGAAACAAAAATGGTTTCTCCGGTATTTACATACAACTGCGCTTTACTGCAATAAGCTGACAGCAATAGTATTATTGCAAAAATTGTTTTCTTATTCATGGTTGTAGATTATTTTTTGTCTTTTAATAATTTTTCAACCATTGCTTTTAATTCATCTATTTGTTTTTGTTGTTCCTGGATTGCTTTAGTTAATACAGGTACTAAGTTGGCATACGTGATACCTAAAGTTTCACCTTTTGCTAAATCTCCTTCTTTACCGGTTACAACTTCAGGCACCAATTTTTTCATTTCCTGTGCAATAAAACCAATCTGTCTTAATCCATTACTTTTTAAATTATAATCTACCGGCCTAAATTGCATTACGGTAGCTAAGCCATATTTAGTATTGGAAATATTTTCTTTTAAACGAATATCTGAAGCGTTTGTAAAACCAACTGCACCTTGAATCGTAGTTACACTTCCATTCCCTAACTGTATGGTATTACTTGCTGAAACTGTTGCCCCGTTACCTATTGCTGTTGCATTAGTTATAGTTCCATTACCGGAACTTACATCTGCACTTTGACCCAAAAAAGTATTATTACCGCCACTCGTTACTGTGCCACCGGCATCAGCACCAATTGCTGTATTTGAATTTCCGCTAACGTTCAGTAAAGAATGATTTCCTATTGACGTATTATAACTCCCTCCGGTTAAATATATCATGGTTTCACCACCAATAGAAGTATTTGCATTTCCGGTTGTTAGTCTTACCATACTTTGATATCCAACACTGGTATTGTTGTCAAAACTGGTACCATTATAGCTTTGCATGGCCCCACTACCAACTGCAGTATTTCTTGTTCCACTTATATTTGAACTGCTCAGTGCACCGACTCCTAAAGCTGTGTTGTCTGGATTTTGTCCAGCCCCCTTTCCTATTGTTAATCCATTTACTGTTAAATCATAAGCCCCTAAATTAACAGCACCTGTTGCACCTGAATACGGAACACCTGAAGTTGTAATTAAATTAACCCAGTTTGCCCCGTTATAATAATAATAACCCGGAATTACATTGTTGGGAGAAGATCCTGCTGTTGCAGTGTTGTAGACTAACAAAGCCGTTGCAGGACTTGCAATGGTTGAAACATCAGCAGTTCCGGTTAATGCCACACGAGGAGGCAATAAACCTTTATTGGTTGCTGTGATATCTAATTTCGCTGATGCATTGGGCGTATTGGTTCCAATACCAACCTGTGCAATTAATGATGATGTACTTACACAAAATAAAAGTAATAAGCAATTTCTGGTAAAAAATTTCATGTGTTGATGTTTTTGTAAATAATAATTGGGGTTACTAATAAAATTTATTTTAAGACATAAACATAATAGACCTATATCTAAGAAAATAAAAACAATAAAATTTGGCTACAGTTCTGAGAAGATATTTTTTCCAGACTTACTTATGAATACAGATAAAAACATACCATAAGAGAAGATAGAATACTTTCATTTTTTCCTTTATTACAAGGATATATAATAAATATATAACTATATTTTAAAGAACACCTACAAATTGCTATCGATTTGCGGAATATCAAAAGTCCTTAATAATTATTCAGAATATTTTCTTTTAAATCCGATTTGTGTTTTCATTATACAGCATGCATCACTTCAAAAATTATTTTTTTTAAATCGGCCTGTTAATTATTAAAAACAAAATAATATCATTAAAGAAAATAGCAATCGTAGCTGGGACGAAAGTAGAAGCCAATCTTTTAAGAGAAGATTTTTATTTCGTTTTATTCTTAAAAAAGTTATTACTTTTCTAACTAAAAAAAGCCACCAATTTTATTTGATAGCTTTGATTATTAATTTATTGCCAAACTTACATTTACTCAAACTATTGGCGACGCAGCCAATATTTCATAATTTACTCCTCCTGCATATTTTCCAAAATTTGCAATAAACAATTTTGCCAAATGTTTTGCCTGAGTATCATAAGCCTTTTTGTCCTCCCATGTATTACGAGGATGCAAAATTTGTTGTGGAACTTCCGGACAAGTTTTTGGCATCATCATTCCAAATACGGGATGTGTTTCATATTCCACATTATCTAATTCTCCATTTAAAGCAGCAGTAATCATTGCACGCGTGTAGGATAATTTCATTCTGTTTCCAATTCCATAGCCACCACCGCTCCATCCAGTATTTACCATCCAAACATTAACTTTATTTTGTTTCATTTTATCACCAAGCATTTGTGCATAAAATCCAGGATGCAAGGGAAGGAAAGGTGCTCCGAAACATGCGCTAAATGTTGCTTGTGGTTCTTTTACACCGGCTTCAGTACCTGCAACTTTTGCTGTATACCCTGAGATAAACTGATACATAGCTTGTCCTGCATTTAATTTACTAATCGGGGGCAAAACACCATATGCATCACAGGTTAAAAAGAAAATATTTTTAGGTAGACCGCCAATGCTTGGTTCTAAAGCATTACTAATAAAATTTAACGGATAACTAACCCTTGTATTTTCGGTTATAGTTTTTGCCGAGAAATCGATTTTATTAGTGCCGGAATAGAAACAAACATTTTCCAACAATGCACCAGGACGAATTGCATTAAATATTTCTGGTTCTTTATCCTTACTTAAATCAATCGTCTTCGCGTAGCAACCACCTTCAAAATTGAATACGTTATTATTATCCCAACCATGTTCATCATCTCCTATTAATTTTCTGTTTGCATCAGCACTTAATGTAGTTTTACCTGTCCCACTCAATCCAAAGAAAATAGCTACATCTCCTTGCTTACCCATATTAGCACTGCAATGCATGCTTAATACTTTATGATCTTGAGGAAGAATGTAATTTAATATGGTAAAAATGCCTTTCTTCATTTCACCTGTATAACCAGTTCCTCCAATGAGAATCATTTTATGTTTAAATGAAACAATGGCAAAATTTCCTTGACGAGTTCCATCAATCGATGGGTCAGCTTTAAATTCAGGTGCCTGAAGTATATGCCAATCAGGGTTAAAATTTTGCAACTCATCTTCTGTTGGACGAAGAAACATGTTGTAACAAAATAAATTACTCCACGCATTTTCATTGATTACTCGAATATTTAATCGATGTTTTGGATCAGCACACGCATATGCATCTCTTACCCAAATTTCTTCTTTAGCATTCAAGTGATTAATTAACTTGTTTTTTAACTGAAGAAAATATTTTTCTTCAATAGGAATGTTAAACCCACCCCAATCAACAGTTTTTTCCGTAATAGTATCTTTAACTATAAATTTATCTTTTGGACTTCGACCGGTAAACTCACCTGTATTAATACAAAGTGCACCTGTATCATTTAAGATGCCTTGATTTTTTTTTCTTGTTTGAATTACCAGTTCCTCTGGTTTCAATTGATAATTCACTTTGGGTGAATCAAAAAATTCAATAATCATATATGTTTGTTTTAGATTTCTGAATCAACATCAAAGGCTTATTCCTTTTATAATTTTTTCATTATCAAATTCATCATGATAAACTTAAGTTTGACATGATATAAAATATGAATTTATTTTATATAT
>CAILAF010000502.1 GCA_903832075.1 uncultured Chitinophagaceae bacterium | reverse complement strand
GAGAAATAGAAGTAAGTGTGAATTGGGTATAACATAAGCAGATGCTTCGCTTAGCTCAGCAAGACACAAAAGACAAACACCCAAAAACTAATTTAAAATTTATCATTTTCAATTTATAATTACCAATGTGCCGCATTGCGGGAATTGTTCGGTTAAATAATACACCTACAATTGAAGAAATTACTTCCATGCGGGATGCCATGCAGCATGGCGGTCCGGATGATAGTGGTATTTATATTGATGATGAATTGCACCTGGCATTTGGTCATAGAAGATTATCATTGATCGATCTGTCTGCATCGGGTCATCAGCCGATGATGGATGAAGAAAAAAATATCATTATTGTATTTAACGGTGAGATATATAATTTCTCTTCTATCAAAAATCAATTGATCAAAAAAGGATATGCCTTTCATTCTTCATCGGATACGGAAGTTATTATCAATGCCTATAAAGAATGGGGATGCGAATGTTTTGCTTTATTGAATGGAATGTTCGCACTCGCATTATTGGATAAGAAAAAAAATCAATTGATATTAGCAAGAGATCATGCAGGCATTAAACCTTTATATTATTCTATCGGCAACGGAACTTTATATTTTGCATCAGAGATAAGAGCGTTTAAAAAAATTGATCCATATTGGAATGAGAACAATGACTGGAAAAAATATTTTTTACTCTTTGGTCATTTGCCGGAACCCATTACTACTTTACAAAATGTGCAGCCGCTTGCAAAAGGAAATTATGCAGTAATTAATATTGGTGATTTATCTTTTTCGATGCATCGCTTTTATCAACCAGATTATCAATACAAGATTAATCATGTTGATGAAGCCGCAACGATTATAAAAGAAAAATTAATAGCATCTGTTGAAAGACATTTAATATCTGATGCACCCATTGGTTTGTTTTTAAGCGGCGGTATTGATAGCAGTTTATTGACCATTATTGCCAAACCTTTTTTACATGATCATCTTCATACATTGTCCATTGTATTTGATGATGAAAAATTTTCGGAGAAATATTATCAGGATATCATCATTCAGCAAACAGGTGCGCAGCATAGATCTTATGTTGTTAGTGAAAAAGAATTTCATGATGCATTGCCGGATATTTTAACAGCGATGGATCAACCAAGTAATGATGGTATCAATTCATATTTTATTTCAAAGTATGCCAAGGCGTACGGATTAAAAGCAGTATTAAGCGGTATTGGTGCAGATGAATTGTTTGGCGGCTATCCTTCTTTTTACAGAAACCAATCTTTATTAAAAACAAGATGGATACCAAGTTTTATGTTTGCGGCAGCAAAACTTTTCGATGATGATAAAAAAAAGAAAATTAATTTTCTTCAATTAAAATCGGCATTGGGAAATTATTTATTTAATCGCGGATTTTTTATTCCTGCGCAAGTGGCGCAGTTATTGGATTGCAGTGAAAAGGAAATTTGGCAATTGATAGAAAACATTGCATTGCCGGCTTTCGTGAATAATTTATTATCGCAGGAGCAAGTTAGTTTTACTGAAACAAATTTATACATGCAAAATCAGTTATTGAAAGATACCGATTATATGAGCATGTGGCATAGTGTGGAAGTGCGTGTCCCTTTTTTAGATAAAGAGTTAATGCATGCTGTATATTCAATACATCCTTCCGTTAGATATGATCAATCGCAAATAAAATATTTATTGATCAAAGCATTTGAAAAAGAATTGCCAGCTGCTATTTGGCAAAGACCGAAACAAGGATTTACTTTTCCTTTTGAAAACTGGATGAAACAAATAAAATTAACTGGACAAGATTCTCAAACATTCAAGGATTTACAAACAGGATTGAATAACGGTACCACACATTGGAGCAGGTATTGGTGTTATGTATTATCCAATAATAATATTTTTAATAATTAGATAAATCAAAATAAATGATTAATGATTCTGAAATAATTGATTTTAACAGAAAAGTTATTTATGAAAAACTTTTTTGTCCACCTGAACCTGAGAATTATTCAAATAAATTACCTTGGAGCGTGCAGCAATTTATAGCGGATACAAACGGGAAGCATTAT
>CAILAF010000501.1 GCA_903832075.1 uncultured Chitinophagaceae bacterium | reverse complement strand
GCAAAGCAAAATAATGAAACACCCCCGAGTTTTAAAAGCGATTGTATTATTATTATTTACAGTGAATTATTTTTTTTCATCTGCTCAAACATATGTATTTGCACAACTCGCCGGATCTCCTATGAATACAAACGGTTGGAATTTACAAGGCGCAGCAAAAGTGGCTAATGTGTTAAGCAATAATATGAGCGAGCTTTTACTTGTTCCAAATTCGGCGTTTTTAAGTGGAGCAGTTTTTTACAATCAACCAATTAATTTAGGTATGTGCAATAAATGGATTGCAGAGTTTGATTTTAGAATGTATGATGGTACAGGCGCCGATGGTTTGGCATTTTGTTTTTTAGATGTTCCTCCGGTTGGTTTTGTTACTGGTTCGGGATTAGGTATTCCTTCAAGCGCTAATGGTTTAAAAGTTTGTTTTGATACATTTAATAATTGTGCAACACCTACTACGCTTAATATGCCCAAAATAGAAATGAGATGGGGTGTGGGTTACAACGAATGTTCTACTCAGCCAACAGCTGATAATTCAACCGGTGCATTAACTTTTATTCGCTCGGCAACATATAATCATGCAATGATTGAATATAATAATGGCACTATTAATGTTTCGGTTAACAATCAATTATTATTAACCGGATTTCAGCAATTTACTTTTGCAGGATATCTGGGATTTACTGCAAGCACCGGTGGTTTAAACGATAATCATTCAATAAAGAATGTTGTTATTTATACTGATATGCCGCCATCTGTTGCAAATAATGTTTCAACAAATGCATCTGCTTGTCCAAATTCAAATATTCAATTAGGAACAAATTCTAATAATAATTACTTGTATTCTTGGTCGCCAACAACCGGCTTAAGCAATGCAGCCATTTCGAATCCAATTTTACAATTAAATAATACAAGCGATTCATTACAATCGTATAAATATTATGTCAACACTTCTTATAATAATAATCCCGGATGCTCTTCTATTGATAGTGTGATAGTTTCTATTCATCCTCGACCAACAATTAATTTTATTACACCCGCTGTTTGCTTAAATGATGCTACTGCTCAATTTAACGACAACAGTTATTCAAAAGATATTTCTAATCTTCCATTCAATAGTTATCATTGGAATTTTGATGATGTATTAAATTCTACTAATACAAATCCGGATACATCTATTCAAATAAATCCATCACACAAATACAATAGTGCCGCTGTTTATAATGTACAATTGAAAATTACTTCTGCGAATGGTTGTATAGATAGTTTAACGAAAGCCTTTACTGTCAATGGTTCTGTGCCGATTGCAGATTTTACTGTTATGAATAATACTCAATTATGTGATAAAGATTCTGTTCTAATAAAAGATAACTCCTCTGTAAATTTCGGTTCGCTTACAAAGGTTGAAATTTATTGGGATGCAATTAATCAACCTTCTGTTGCTGTGACCGATAATTATCCTTCATTTGGAAAAGTGTATAAACATAAATATGCGGCTATTCAACCGTTGGCATCAAAAAATTATACAGTAAGATATGTTACCTTTTCTGGAATTACTTGCACAAATGAAGTAAGTAGAAACATTACAGTTTTAGAAAATCCAAAAGCAACGTTTACAATCATTCCATCTGTTTGTGATAATATTCCATCTTTTCAAATTACAGAAGCAAAAGAAATTTATGGAATGAGTGGACAATCTTTTTATAATGGAGCAGGAATAAATTCAAGCGGCATATTTAATCCTTCTGTATCGGGTGTTGGTAATTTTTTAATTCAATATAAATTTATTGCGAACAATGGATGTGTTGATACTGCTTCGCAAAACATAACTGTGTGGCCACATCCGCAAGTAAGTTCAGGAAGCCCCGAGATATTTGTATTGGATGGATTTTCTGCGACTATTAATGCAAGTGCCAGTGGCAATCAATTATCTTTTTTATGGACACCATCTATTTATTTGGATAATAATACTTTGCTTACGCCAACTACAACACCACATCAAAATACTAAATATACTATTACTGCAACAGATATTAATTCCTGCACAAACACCGATACTGTTTTTGTAAAAGTTTTATTTGTGCCAAGCGTACCCAATGCGTTTTCGCCAAATGGTGATGGCGTGAATGATAAATGGGAAATAAAATATTTAAATGATTATCCCGATTGTATTGTACAAATTTTTACAAGAACAGGTCAAATGGTTTTTCAGTCAATAGGATATGCTACAAAATGGGATGGAACTTATAATGGAACACCATTGCCTATCGGTACTTATTATTATATAATTCAGCCCAAACGAGGACGATCAACAATGAGCGGAAGCGTAACGATTATAAGATAACTATTTTATAATTCTCTGCACATCTTCATCATCTTCAATATTATTCATTTGTTGTAAAATTTGCGGATAACGCCAAGCAACTCTTGTACTTGTTGGTACAACAGAAAATTTTTTTGGATTTGGTAAACATGCAATAATCATTGCAGCTTCTTCTCTCGATAAATTTTTTGCGTGTTTATGAAAATATTTTTGTGATGCAGCTTCAATACCAAAAACACCGGGGCCCATTTCAATCACATTTAAATACACTTCTAAAATTCTTTTCTTTCCCCAAATTAATTCTGTTAAAAAAGTAAAATAAAATTCCGGCGCTTTGCGAATATATTTTGTAACACCACTTCCCTGCCATAAAAAAACATTTTTTGCTGTTTGCTGCGAAATGGTGCTGGCAGCGCCTCCCAAAGGAATTTTAGTTTTCTTATTTTTCTTTTTTGGTTTCAAACTTTTTT
>CAILAF010000500.1 GCA_903832075.1 uncultured Chitinophagaceae bacterium | reverse complement strand
AGCAACCATTGTTGCATCAATTATTGCCAACATTGGCAAAACAATTTGAAAATGTTTTTCCTGAATTAATTCATCAATTAGATTTTGTAAGTAAAGTTGTGAAAGAAGAAGAAGATGCTTTTTTGAGAACATTGGGAAAAGGAATTGAGAATCTTAATGCAATAATGTTAGTTCTTAAAGATCGTGAAGGTCCTAACTATAAGTACCCGCCTATACCTATTTCAGGGAACAAAGCATTTGAATTATTTGATACGTTTGGTTTCCCTTTAGATTTAACTCAACTTATTGCTAAAGAAAATAATCGTGATGTTGATGTTGAAGGATTTAATATTGAAATGCAACAACAAAAAACCCGTTCAAAAGCAGCAGCAGTAGTAGATACAGAAGATTGGGTAAACGTGCATGAACACAGCATTACAGAATTTGTTGGTTATGATAGTTTAGAAATAAAAAGTAAAATTGTTAAGTATAGAAAAGTAAAAGCCAAAGGAAAAGAAGGTTATCAAATTGTTTTGGCAGCAACACCTTTTTATGCTGAAAGCGGCGGACAGGTTGGAGATACGGGCGAAATTTTATTTAACGATGTAAGATGTACGATTTACGATACAAAAAAGGAAAATAATTTAATTATTCATTTTACAGAAACATTACCAACAGATGTTAGCAGTGATGTTATTGCAAAAGTTGATAGAACAAAAAGAAAACAAACAGAGATTCATCACAGTGCCACACATTTATTGCATGCGGCATTGCGCAAAGTATTGGGAAATCATGTTGCACAAAAAGGAAGTTTGGTAAATGATGAACAATTGCGTTTCGACTTTTCTCATTTCGCCAAAGTAACGGATGAAGAAATTGCAGCCATTGAAAAAATTGTCAATCAAAAAATAAGAGAAAACATTTCTGTTGTTATTAAAGAAATGAATAAAGACGAAGCAGTGAAACTCGGTGCGATGGCTTTGTTCGGAGAAAAATACGGTGATATTGTTCGTGTGGTAATCATTGACCCAAAATATTCAATTGAGTTATGCGGCGGTACGCATGTTGGCAGTACGGGCGAATTAGGTTTCTTTAAAATAAAACACGAAACTGCAGTAGCAGCAGGTGTTAGAAGAATTGAAGCGTTGAGTGGTAATGCTGCTGAAACATTTATCAATGAACAATTTGATACAATCAATGCTGTTCGTGAATCTTTGAAACATCCAAAAGAAATTTTAAAATCAATTTCAGACTTATTGAATGATAGACATGAATTGCAGAAGACAAAAGAACAATTAGAAAGACTTCAAGCAAATGCATCAATTGATAGATTATTATTAAAAAAAGAAATTATCAACTCTATATTATTCTATCAAGACATTATTCCTAACGTTGACATGAATGTATTGAAGAATATATTTTCCAAATTAGATATTAAGTATAAAGAAGAGAAAACAGTTGTGTTACTAATAAGCACTAAAGACGGAAAAGTAAATATCCTTTTAGGATGCTCTGAAAACTATAAAGAATTTGATGCTCCAAAAATTATTAAAGAACATATCACACCAATAATAAAAGGCGGTGGCGGCGGGCAAAAAACTTTAGCAACTGCCGGCGGACAAGATGCAAGTAATCTGCAACAAGT
>CAILAF010000499.1 GCA_903832075.1 uncultured Chitinophagaceae bacterium | reverse complement strand
TCAAAGCAACGCCATGTGGTGCATAACCCTCATACATAATTTCTTCGTAGTTGGTAGTATCCTTTCCCATGGCTCTTTTAATAGCCGCTTCCACTCTGTCTTTCGGCATTCCAACACTCTTAGCATTTTGAAAACATCTACGCAAAGCAGGATTGGTTGCAACATCCGGTCCGCTTGCTTTTACTGCAATTACAATTTCTTTTCCAATGCGTGTAAATTGTTTCGCCATTCTGTCCCAACGGGCAAACATGGTGGCTTTTCTTACTTCAAAAATTCTTCCCATAAACTATTTAAGATTTGAAATTTTAGGTATAATATTTATGATAGAACAAAGCGGTTGCAAAAGTAACTGAACAGTGTCAACAAAAAAAGCCTCTTTTATTTAAAAGAGGCTTTCGATTATAATAATGTTTATTTATTCAAAGTCAGAAGCATGAGGTAATATCTCTGATGGATTTTGAAGTTTACTTCTTCTTCGGCTATAACCGAAATAAATAATCAAACCTAAAATCATCCAACAGAATGCACTTAATAAAGTAGTGCCCCATAAACTAACAATCATTGCAGCACAAACTAATATTCCTAAAATAGGAACTAACGGCACCAATGGTGTTTTAAAAGGACGTTTTAAATTAGGATCTGTTTTCCTTAAAATAATTATTCCAATACATACCAAAACAAATGCTAATAAAGTGCCGATAGAAGTTAAGTCGCCAGCAACACTGCCGGGAACAAAACCTGCAAACAATCCTACAAAAACAAATAAAATAATATTTGATTTATAAGGTGTTCTGAATTTAGGATGCAGATCCGAAAAAACTTTTGGTAATAAACCATCACTACTCATTGTATAAAATACTCTGCTTTGTCCCATTAACATTACTAAAATAACAGAAGAGAAACCGGCAAGAATAGCAATGGTAACTAATTTAGCCAACCAACCAAAGCCTGCCATATAAGTTTCAATAGCATAAGCAACGGATGCTTCTTTTCCTGCTTTTACAAAATCGGTATAAGGAGCAACACCCGTTAACACCCATGAAAATAAAATATATAATACAGTGCAAATAACCAATGAACCTAAAATACCTAGCGGCATATCTTTCTTTGGATTTTTTGCTTCTTGTGCTGCAGTTGATACAGCATCAAAACCAATGAATGCAAAGAATACAATTGCTGCACCTTTTAATACGCCACCCCATCCATGATTGAAAAATCCTGCATAACTATAAAAAGTACCGTCTGGTTGTAATGCATCTTTTGCATCAGCAGGAATTAAATAAGGTGTATGATTTTTGCTTTGGATAAAACTCCATCCAATAGCAATGAACACCAAAACTATTGCAACTTTAATAAATACGATAATTGCATTTACCGTTGCAGATTCCTGAGTGCCTTTAATAAGCAATAAAGAAAGTAATAACAAAATAAATAATGCCGGTCCATTCACAATACCATGATGTAAAACACCGGATGCATCTAATGCAGATTCTAATGGCGAATGACACCACTCGAATGGAATGCTTTCTCCTAAAAGTTTATTTAAAAATTCACTCCAAGCAATACTAACAGTTGCTGCACCCAAAGCATATTCCAATATTAAAGCCCAACCAATAATCCATGCAATAATTTCTCCCATTGTTGCATAAGCATAGGTGTATGCACTACCTGCAATTGGTATGATTGATGCAAACTCTGCATAACATAATCCTGCAAATGCACAACCAATAGCTGCAATAATAAATGATAAAGTAACAGCAGGTCCTGCATGACCACCAGCAGCAGCAGCAGTTCTAACAAATAATCCGGCACCGATAATAGCACCAATTCCCAAAGCAATTAAATTGCCTGCTCCGAGTGTACGTTTCAATCCTTTTTCGGAATCACCAGCTTGTGACATTAAAACGTCCAATGATTTTTTTCTGAATAAACTCATAATACAGTTGATTAAGGTTTTATAATTTGGTTTGGAAAAATAAGCATTTATTTATTTGATACTCCAAATGTTTTATGAAAGCACAAAAATAGCTTTCGCATGAATAACTTATATTGCCTCAAATTAGCTGCCTGAATGAAGAAATATGCTTTAACATTAAGTATCATCATTGCTATGGTGATTGCTGGAATAGTAGGTTATTTTGTTCATATCTATTCATCGCCTCAATTTAATATTGAATTCTCAAAAAATATTAAATTACTTACTACCGTTTTTTTGCGTTTGATACAAATGCTTATTGCACCATTAGTATTTACCACTTTAGTTGTAGGTATTGCTAAGTTAGGTGATATGAAAACTGTTGGTCGTGTTGGCGGAAAAGCAATGCTTTGGTTTGTTACAGCATCATTAGTGTCTTTGTTTTTAGGAATGTTATTGGTAAATATTACTCATCCCGGAACATTGATTAATTTATCGAATGCTAATTATAATGATGCTAAAGAATTAGTAGCAAATACTAAATCATTTACTTTAGAAACATTTGTGCAGCATGTATTTCCTAAAAGTGTTTTTGAAGCGATGAGTGTGAATGAAATTTTGCACATTGTTGTTTTTTCTATCTTCTTCGGATTAGCGACTGCTGCATTAGGTGATGCTGCAAAACCATTGATCAATGCTTTTGAGATTGCATCGCATGTAATTTTAAAAATGGTAGGTTATGTTATGTATTTTGCTCCATTAGGTGTATTTGGTGCATTATCATCAGTTGTAGCAGAAAGTGGTTTTAGAGTATTTGATTTTTATGCATTTTATTATCTCTATTTTGTTATTGGTGTTATTATTTTATGGGGCTTACATTTAATTGCCGGTTATATTATTCTTGGAAAAAAATTGAATCCTTTATTAAGGCATATTGTTTCACCTATGTTCATTGCATTCAGCACAACAAGCAGCGAAGCTGCATTTCCTAAACTAACAGAAGAGTTAGAAAGATATGGTTGTAACAATAAAATTGTTGCTTTCATTTTACCATTGGGTTATTCATTCAATTTAGCTGGAAGTATGATTTACATGACTTTTGCAAGCATTGCAATTGCACAGGCTTATAATATTCATTTAAGTATAGGAACACAATTAACTATGTTGTTGGTATTAATGCTTACCAGTAAAGGTGTTGCAGGTGTGCCGCGTGCTGCATTGATTGTTGTAACTGCAACTTGTGCTATGTTTAATATTCCACCCGAAGGCATTGCGTTGATTTTACCAATTGACCATTTTTGCGATATGTTCCGCACTTCAACCAATGTTTTGGGAAATGCATTGGCAACAAGTGTGGTAAGTAAATGGGAAGGCGGATTAGAATAATTTTATCAATCAAAAATTATGAGTTCTATATTATTATCATTTCAATGGCATCAATTATTTCAACCTCAATTTTATATTGAACACGGTGGATTGTGGTTATTGTTATTTGTGGTATTTGCTGAAACCGGATTGTTTGCAGGATTTTTTTTACCTGGCGATAGTTTATTATTTGTTTCAGGAATTTATTGTCATGAAGGTGTGAATGGCAAGCCGGGCTTGGCTTATGAGTTTTTGGAAATATTTGGATTGCAAAATTTTAATAATGAATGGATTGATCTTTTTGTGTTGATTGGATTGATTTCCGTTGCAGGAATAATTGGAAATTCTGTTGGTTATTGGTTTGGAAAAAAAGTTGGTCCAACAATGTATCATTGGAAAGATAATTTATTGTTCAAGAAAAAATATTTACAAGAAGCACACGATTTTTATGAAAAGAATGGTGGCGGTGCAATTATCATTGCAAGATTTATTCCTATCATCAGAACATTTGCGCCAATTGTTGCCGGTATTGTTGAGATGGATAAAAAGAAATTCTCTTACTATAATATACTTGGATGTGTTGCTTGGGTTTTTACGATGATTATGTCAGGACATTTTTTGCAACAATGGATTTTAAAGCAATTTGATTTTGATTTAAAAAATCATCTTGAAATAATTGTATTGGGAATTGTGTTGGTAACATCCGGACCTGTTTTATTAAAATTATTTTTCCCTAGCAAGAAAAAATAAATTACGCATGTCATCAAAACAATTAAATGTTTTCTCGTTGCCTGTAATTGTTGGCGCATTGGGTTTTTTTGTTGATATATTCGATCTCTTATTATTTAATATTATTCGCAAACCAAGTTTAGCTTCTTTAGGATTATCTGAAAATCAAATTTTAATTCAAGGTGAAAATATTTTAAGTCTGCAAATGATCGGTCAATTATTAGGCGGTATTATTTGGGGAATAATGGGCGATAAAAAAGGAAGATTGAGTGTTTTGTTTGGCTCAATTGTTTTGTATTCTCTTGCTACTATCGCTAATGGATTTGTTACAAATGCAAATGAATATCTTGTCTTGAGATTCATTGCCGGCTTTGGTTTGGCAGGAGAGTTGGGTGCAAGCATTACATTGGTAAGTGAAATGTTATCGAAAGAAAAAAGAGGAATTGCATCAACTATTATTGCTACAACCGGAGTATTTGGTGCCATAACCGCTTATTTTGTTTTTAAATTATCAAATGATAATTGGCGCTTGTGTTATTTTGTTGGTGGAGGAATGGGAATTCTTTTATTGTTTTTAAGAGTAAGTGTAATGGAGAGTTCCATGTTTGCAAACATAAAATCAACAAATATTGCAAGAGGTAATTTTTTATTATTCTTTAAAACCAAAGAAAGATTTTTCAGATACATGCGAGGCATATTAATTGGTTTACCGGTTTGGTATATGATTGGTGTATTAATTACTTTCTCTGATAAATTTGGAAAAGAATTTGGTATAGAAAATGTGGATCCTGCAAAAGCAATATTGTTTCAATATGCGGCATTGGTGTTTGGAGATATGGGTGCTGGTTTATTAAGTAATTATATTAAGAGCCGTAAAAAAACTTTGTTTATTTTTTATGGCATTACAACAATTTTTATTGCGTTGTATTTTTTGCAAAGTGGCAGCAGCGCAACAAACATGTATTTAATATGTGCCGGATTAGGTTTAGGTTCCGGTATATCTGTTTTATATATTACCATGAGTGCAGAGCAATTTGGAACAAATTTGCGAGCATCAGCTGCCATCTCAATTCCAAATATGGTAAGAGGTGCGTTACCATTGGTTTTGCTGATGTTTAAAGGATTCAGATATATTCTGCATGTTAATTATATAACAGGTGGATTATTAACCGGCGTGGTAGTAATGATTATTGCAATTGTATCTGCTTTATATACAAAAGAAACTTATGGAAAGGATTTAAATTTTGTAGAAGAATAAAACATTGTTGCTGAGAAAAGATATAGAGATAAAAGGATTGCGACGCAACCAAAGATGCTATGAAATACAAAAGTTGGTATTATATTTATCATCATTAATTTTTCTTGTATGAATAATAACCAAAAACAACACAGCGTATTTTCTTTAGTAGTAATTGTTGCAGCATTAGGTTATTTTGTTGATATCTACGATCTGTTATTATTTACGATTGTAAAAAAGTCGAGCATGTTAGGAGTTGGTGCAACAGATTCAACTATGTTGGCAGATAGTACGCATGTAATTAATTGGCAAATGAGTGGTTTATTAATTGGCGGAATTTTGTGGGGCATATTAGGAGATAAAAAAGGAAGATTAAGTGTTTTGTTTGGTTCAATCATTTTATATTCTATTGCAAATTTTATTACTGCATATATTACAACAGTTGATCAATATGCATGGTGTCGTTTTTTGGCCGGCTTAGGTTTGGCAGGTGAGTTGGGGGCTGGTATTACTTTAGTAAGTGAATTGTTGCCACAAAATAAAAGAGGTATTGGAACGTCAATGGTGGCGGGCATTGGATTAAGCGGTGCTGTTTTTGCTTACTTTACTTATCAACTTACAACTGATTGGCGTTTATGTTATAAAATTGGTGGCGGATTAGGTATAGCATTATTGTTATTGCGGGTAACTGTTGCTGAATCAGGAATGTTTAAACAAGTGAAAGCAACAAATGTTGTACGTGGAAATTTCTTTATGTTATTTAATAAATGGGATCGGTTTAAAAAATATTTATTAGCCATTTTAGTTGGATTACCAACCTGGTATGTGATTGGAATTTTAGTTAATCAAAGTGATCGTTTTGGAAAAGCTATGTTTGGTTCAACAACAATTGACAGTGGTAAATCAATCATGTTTGCTTATGCTTCTATTGCAGCAGGAGATATGTTTGTTGGATTGGTGAGTCAGTTTTTTAAGAGTAGAAAAAAAGCATTGTTATTATATTATTCTATAAGTATTGTGAGTTTGATTTTATTTTTTAGCAGCTATAATAATACCGATACTTCCATGTATTCTATTTGTGCGTTGTTGGGCTTCAGCACTGGTTTCTGGGCAATTTTTATAACAATGGGCGCAGAACATTTCGGAACTAATTTGCGTGCAACAGCTGCAACAACTATTCCGAATATGGTGCGTGGTGCATTGCCATTAATTAATTTGATGTTCTTAGATTTATTTCAAAAAAATTGGCATTGGACTTTAATTAACAGCGGCATTGTAACCGGTATTGTTGTTATGAGCATTACTTTAATTGCATTTTATTTTACAGAAGAAACTTTTCATAAAGATTTGAATTATGTGGAAGAGTGATTATATTAATTAAAACGAATTACACGAATTGTTTTATTTAAATTTGTTCTTTTAATTCGCTTTTATTCGTGTTATGAAATTTCTCATCATTCGTTTTTCTTCCATTGGCGATATTGTTTTAACTACTCCTGTTATCAGGTGTTTAAAGCAACAAATGAAAGATGCTGAAATACACTTTCTTTCAAAGCTTTCAATGAAAGAGGTAACAATAGCCAATCCTTATATTGATCAATTTCATTATTATGATAATAATATTCATGAAATTATTGAACAATTGAAAAATGAAAAATTTGATTATGTAATTGATTTGCATAAAAATTTTCGATCATTCAGAATAAGAATTCAATTAGGCGCTAAAGTACTTTCTTATAAAAAATTAAGTATTCAAAAATTTCTGCTTACACGATTTCAAATTAATGTAATGCCCGGTAGACATATATCTCTGCGTTGTTTGGATGCAGTGAAGGATTTAGGAGTTATAGATGATGGAAAAGGGCTTGATTATTTTATTGCCGAAAAGGATGTTGTTAAAAGCGAAAGATTACCGCTTACTCATTCGCAAGGTTTTATTGCCATTGTTATTGGTGCTTCTTTTTATACAAAAAAATTAACTCAGACTAAATTAAGATTATTGTGCAAAAACATCCATTATCCAATTATATTGATTGGCGGGAAAGAAGATGCAGAAAATGGAAATGATATTGCTTTAATAGATGAAATAAAAATATTTAATGCTTGCGGAAAATTTAGTTTAAATGAATCTGCTGATATTATTAGTAAGTCAAAATTGGTGATTTCTCATGATACCGGTATGCAATACATTGCTTGCGCTTATCAAAAAAAGGTTTTTGCAATTTGGGGTGGAACCTCACCTAAGTTAGATGTGGAGCCTTATTATGGTAAAAGAAATATTTCATTGCATAAAAATTATCTTGTTGATAAATTATCTTGTCAACCTTGTTCTAATTACGGAACAACGAACTGCCCAAGGAAACATTTTAAATGTATGGAATTGCAAGATGTTGAAAAAATAGCTACTGATGCAATTGAAGAAATTAAATAAAATTTAAGTTACGTTTATATATCATCCTTTAATTCTTTTGCTTTCACTTTCTAATCCTGTTTGTCTTTGTCGCTCAGATTTTATTTGATTGCTTCCAAAACGGTAAGTGAAATTTAAACGAATTGTTCTGCTTTCATTCATACCAATACCATCCAGATATAAACCTCCAAAAACATTGTGAATATGCCATGTTTGCGCTGTTGCAAAAATATCAGTAGCCGATAATTTTATCGTTGCTTTCTTCTTTAAAAATTGTTTTTGCGCGCCAACATCAACACTACCCATAGCTTTTAAAGTACCGGTAGCTCCCCAAACACCGGGACCATTATACCATCCACTCAATTCGGCAGTATATTCTTT
>CAILAF010000498.1 GCA_903832075.1 uncultured Chitinophagaceae bacterium | reverse complement strand
CATACATATAACCTGTTCCTGCCCAATCTTGTTTTTCTTTTTTAGTTTTCTTAAAAAAGAAAAATTGAAAATATTCTAATAATGAGATATTATATTTTAATGAATTAAAGATCATCATACGCCATAAATAAAATTTCGAATAACCGTATTTCTTTTTTGCATAATCCATGAAACGATTTAATAATTCCCAATTCATTTGCTTTAAATAATATCCTATATAAATTATCCTTTTCATTGTATATTTTTTTCTTGTTTAATCAAATTACCCAATTCATTTGCAGCCATGAATTCTACATCCGGCCAGCGTTGAACAATTTCTTTAAGTAATTGAGATAACGCATCTATTCCAATTTTTCTGTTTTCTGCATCAATATGCCCGCAAAAATTTACTCGATGAGAACTGATGATGGCAGGGCGTTTCCATAGAAATGCAGTTTCAATTTGTTGCAAGGAATAAGCAATCCAATCTATTCCACGATCATCAGTAGGTTCAAAAACAACATTTCGAATGATCGCCAATAAATTTTCATCAATTTGCTTACCTAAATAATTAAAGTGATGTTTATATTTATTTAATCCCTGATGTTCTTTTTGAAACATAGCAAGATCAATAAAATCAATTCCGCAATCTTTTAATACAGAAAAATTAGTTGAATGAATATTATAAGCAGGCGGTGTAAAATGCGAAGCTCTAAAACCAAAAACATTTTCAAAAGCATTAGTCCCATCTTGAATGATTGAAACAAAATTTTTGTTCTCCTCAAATTTATAAAAATCAAATGCAGCGGTATAAGAAATTGATTGATAACCTGATGATGAAATATTGGTAAATGATCTATTCTTTAAATTGGTTAACAATTCAAAATCTCTATTAATTAATTTTTCATTGAACACTTTCAAATTCAAATGCTCCCTCCCATGAAATTGAGGAATGATAATTTTTTCATTCAGTCCTTCTTTCCAAAGTTGCCATGCTCCTTGATAAGCAGTAGAATTTTTTATTGTTAATTTTTCAAAAGTTACTGGAAGTAATTCATAATGATATTCGCTGAATTCTTCTTTTTGCATCAATTCAAAATCAATATTGCAGGGTACAGCAAAAGCTGTAAGTACAGCACTATTCCCATTTTTATCTTTCACAGAACTTAAAGAATCAAATAACATTTCTAAATCCTCTCTTGTTTCCAATGTATCAAATACATCAAAACGTGAATGAATTTTCATTCCTGCATCATCTAAATTTTTTCGTGCTTCTGCTGAATCTAAACGAACATTACCATAATCATCAACAGAAAAAACAATAATCTTTTTGTTCGTTTTCCAACCAATTAAATTCTTAAGATTATTTTTTATAGCAGCAATCATTCATCTAAATATTTATCAACAAACTTATCTGCGTTGCTCCTTGTGAAATATTTTGCGGCAATTAAACTACTCTCCGACATTTGCTCATATTGCTTTTTATCGTTTGATATTTGAGTAATAAAATCTTTTGCCAAATTCAATTCTGATTCAGAGAAACACTTTGCATTACCAAACTTTGAAGCATACATATTTAATTCAGAATCTTTCGCAGCAATGTATAATGAAGGAATTCCGTAACTCATTAAATTCAATGATTTACTTGGTACACTTCCTTTCGATGCGAGTGAATCAAGTATAACAATTCCAATATCAGCAGCGGCTAAAGAATAAGGAAACATTTCGTCTGATTGGAAAGGAAGAAATTTACAATTCTCCATTTTTTTATCTTCCACTACTTTTTGCAATATCTCCATACGTGGTCCTCTTCCAATAATTTGAAACAAAATTTTATCGTTGTTCTTAAACATTTCTGCTAATTGCACAACGACTTCTACTTTATGTGTAAGACCAATGTTTCCTGAATATTGCACAATAAATTTTCCTTTGAGATTATTTGATATAATAAAAGGATTTGCAGATTTCTTTGTTTGAATTACTTCCTGAAATATTGACCAGATAGGAAGTATAATTATTTTTTTTCTTTCAACATATTGCTCAATCAAATCAGCCACTCTATCACCTATTGTAAATAATTTGTAAGTTTTTTTAAAGGATAACCTATTTAGATAAGACCATATTTTATAAACAACATTTTTTTCTTGAATACCTGTTATTTTTAAAATATCAGGATACACATCCCAAATAACCATACTAAATTTATTTTTTACAAGAAGATTCAACAGATATGCCATGGGCGGTAATGAAACAAAAAAGATCTCATGTTTTCTATACCGAGTTTTTAACAACCAGAAAATTTTACAAAGTGCTAATAAATAAGAATACAATTTTTTCTTAGCCGGACGTTCTACCCATTTATTTATATAATCAATTTTTATAGAAGGATTCATTTCTTCACCTTGAACATGAACACTACCTGTAATTAGTGATACATCTTCAAAGCGTTCATAAAAAGCATTACAAAAACCTACAGTAAGATAATTCGAAGCCTGATTTATGATTAGTATTTTTCTATTGTTAATCTTTTCCAATTTTATGATTTTTCATTTTCCTTCCCAAGCAGTTGCTTATATAAAAACAAATAATCCAAATAGCGTTTGTTTTTATCAAACAATTCCTCAGCACGCTTTCTGCAATTATTTTGATAAAAAGGTTTTCCATTTTGTAAAACGGCAAGTATGGCATCATACAATGCTTCAATATTATTTTTTTCTACAACAAGCCCTGTTGCAGAATCAATTGCTTCAGGACTTCCTCCTGTATTATAAGTAATTACAGGTGTTCCGCATGCTAAAGCTTCAATATTAGTTGTTGGAAAATTGTCTAAATAAGTAGGATTCACAAAAACATCCGCAACGGAATAAAGTAATGCGAGTTCATTTATACTTTCAGTTCTTCTTATCCCAATAATATTTTCTGGCAAATGCTTAATTTGTTTAGATGTTAAACCAACTAACACTATTTTCATATCAGATTTAATTAATTGATTCAATTTTAAAAAATCTGATAGCCCTTTACGAAGTATCCAAATATTGGCAACACCTAAAATAATTTTCTTCCCTGCTAACCCATATTTATTTAGTACCGCATCTTTTTGCATTTGTGGTGAAAAACTTTCTAAATCAATTCCGCTATGAATTTTTGAAATTGGAATATTTTTAAAAAATGATTGAGAGACTAAATTTTTCAACCATTCGGAATGAACTACCAAATGCATATTCTTTAAACTGGTAAACAAATCTTTTTTCCGCTGAAAATTTGAAAAAGAATTGTCAACAAAATATGATGATGGATAACGTTTCTTTTTGGGGCAAGCATAACATTGTGTTTGCCATTTTGTACAATTAATATCATCGAAATAACTACAATGACCGGTGAATGCCCAGCAATCAAATAATGTAAAGAGTACAGGAATATTACTTTTCTTTAAATAATTAAATAGCAATTCTATATTAATATAGTAACCATGTAAATTATGCAACCCAATTACATCAGGTTTTTCAAGTTCAATTCTTTGAATCAGTTTCAAAGTTGCATTCTTCGATGCAAATGCATGCTGATCAAATAAAATTGTTTTAATGCCATGACAAAGTACATCATACTTTGAACCAATCTTAATCAGTTTCGATTTACTCGGTTGACCACTTCGTCCATAAGCAATTAAACTTTCATAACCTTCCGAAATAAGCACTCTACCTATATCTTCGGCTATACGCCCGGTGCTACCGGTATTTGCAGATGCATTTATTTGAATTATTTTCATTTGCTATTCAGAATAGTTTCATAAAATGATTTTCCAATTACTTCTACAGAAAAATTAGAAATTTTTTGTCTTGCTTTTTTACCAAATTCAATACGCAAGGATTCATCATTCATTAATTTTTTTAATTTATTTTCAAAAGAAAAAGTATCAAACAGTTCGATCAAATATCCATTCGCGCCATCGTCAATCATATCAGCTGGGCCTGCAACACAATCAAAAGCGATAACCGGCATGCCTGCAGACATTGCTTCTCCAAGTACATTTGGGAACCCTTCAGAGCTTGATGTAAATGCAAAAATTTTACTTTTAAAATACCATTCTTCAACGTTCGAAATATTTCCTGTTAAAATAATTTTATCGTCTGCATTCAAGCTCTTTATTTTTTCAGTTAACTTTTTTAAATTATTTTGTTTAAGGGCATCGCCGCCAACAATTACCAATTTCCAATCCGGCATTGCTATTCTTAAAAAAATATCAATCAATAAATCGAAATGTTTTGTGTTGATTAATCTTCCGATAGAAAGAACAATATTTTCTTTTTCAATAATTGTTTTTGATACACTAACAATTTGCCTTATTGGGTTTCCAATTACTTTAATATTTGAATGATTAAATTGTTTTACATAAATATCTTTTGCAACATTTGTTTGTGCTATCACACCTGTTGCTTTTGGATAAAGCCAATTACGCAAGAAATCATGCAACCTCCCCAAACTTTTATCCGGCTGACATCTATCTGATACAAATAGCGGATACTTTAATCGAAACAATGCTAACAATACAAAGCTGTTCCAATATTCTCCGAAACTTAAGACAGTTGTTGGGTTGATTTTTTTTATCGTTTTCCTTAGATAGAATAATCTTTTAATTGTATGCCAAATTCTTTTTGAATTTTTAAATTTCCAATCCGGTTGATAAATAATTAAATTTGAAGGAACAGAATAAAATAGTTCAGGATTTATTCCATACATCACTAAATGAACTTCTACAAATGATTGGTTGCACATATATTGAGATAATTCACTCATTACACGTTCCATACCACCCGGTTGAAGAGAAGGAACAACTAAACAAATCTTCTTTTTCATACAAATAATAATTGTTCAGCCACATCAATCAATACAAACATTCTCATTGTTTCATTTAAATATGAATCTATTAACACCTTATTACTTTTATTTTTAGTTTATCGATAATTCTTTAAATACTTCCATCAGTAAAAGCTCTTGCATCCAAAATTTACCAGATTTAAATTCGTAACCATGCTTTGTTTTTTCATAATAACCAGCTACGCCATTTATTACTAATTGCTCACAAGTATCAACACCAATAAAAAAAGATGATTCGATTATTAGATATTTATTTTGTTCTTGCGAGTATAACATATCAGTTGCAAGAAATTTTGTTCCAAAACATTCTTTCACGTTCCAAGCGAGATCTAAAGCATTTGTTTCTATTTCTTTTTTTGCATACTTACCAGAACCGGATGCTCTAAAATCATTTTTCTTAGGAAATCTATAATAACCAAACAATTTATTTCCAACAACAATAACACGTAAATCAAAATCAGCATTTGGAATGAACTGTTGCAGATAAACATATCCCTTTTGCCGTAAATAAGGCCAGTAGGTTTTTTTACCCCTATAACTAAAAATTTTATTAACTAAATTCTCTGCACTTTTTTTAGTGTTTAGTTTTTCTACTCCTAATGAAGCTGATCCTGTTGTTAGTTTTGACACCAATGGTAAGGAAGATTTTTCTATAAAGCTTAATGCTTCATCTTTTTGAAAGCCCACGTAAGTAGGTATTTGAGGTAAATCAAAAAAATTGTATAAATAATTTAAATTTATTTTGTTTTCGTATGACCAAAGTTCATTGTAAGAAGGAACACAGACTTTCTTCATTATCTTTTCGAGAAAATATATTTTAGGTGATGCTTCCATTAATGATACCGGTGAAGAATGCATATGCCATATAATAACATCAAACTTTTCAGCCTCACTTTGCCAATTTGAAGAAGCGATATCATAATATTCGTAACGAATGAAATTATTTTTTAAGAACCGTTGAAATTTAGGCCAATAGGCACGATCCAACACAAAACCTTCGCACATTTTATCGTAATCCTTTACTAATCCAACAAATAAATCTTCTTTTAATTTGAAATTAATTAATACTCTATTGGCTTCATCTAAATTTAATTCTTCTTCTTTTTTTAAAGTTCCTTTCTTTATAAGTTTTCTATTCAATATTCGTCGAATAAAAGCTGAATCAGACAAAATATTTTTAATAAATAGTATCATAACCGCAATTAATTATTTAATAATTCAATCAACTCTTTACAACTGTATTCTTCTAATTCAAATGTTTTTAATGAACGTCCTTCTTTAAAAAAGTCTTTTTGAACTAAAGCTGATGCCATTGTAACCAGCGCATCACAAATTGGAGTTTCTATCATAAATTTTTTCCCTAATGAACTTAACATGCATAGTTCTACAGCAACATCTTCTAAAATATATCTGGTATAAAGAGTAGATGGTCCTTTTGGTCCACCATCGTTAGCATAAGATTTAAAAACTTCTAATGAATTTTTATTTAAATCGGATTCATTTCTAAATTTACAAGCATCTAAATAAGAAATTTTTTCACCACCGAACAATTCAATAATACTATTCTTTTCTTCATCCAATTTGTTAATGATATTCCAAATTGAAGGAGAAAATGATTCGCGATACATCCAAAATTCACCGCACATATTTTCAATGCGACTTGCAGACATTATTGTACCAACAGTGTGCACTACTAAATTTGGGTTATGAAGTAATGTTTCAATAATATTTTTTCTAAAATATTTATAAGTATCAACTAATTTTTCGGCAATTGTCAATCCGTCATCTCTTTTGTTTGAAGGCATAAATGAAAGCGCATTTCTCACATTCTTATAAAGTATATTAACAAGGCCGGGCTCAATAATTCTCGCATCAAAAGGTGTAGATTCACCTTCAGATAAAATAATATTTCGTGATTTTAATTTACTTCGAAAAAAAAGTGATCCCAAATTTCCTGGAATTAAAAGAATCATTTTTGTTGTATCACTTATAAATGGAGATATATTATTAGCAATATCTTGATGTTGTAAACTTTGAGTAAGAATAACTATTAATTCGGCTTCCGATAATGCAAGTTTTACATTCCGCGTAATTAGTTTTAATTTTTGAAAACTTCTCTTATCATTTTCGGTATGATCAATTGCCCAAATCCCACCATTCTGAACTATTTTTTCAAAATTTTCTTCATGCAAACTATTAGATGTTTTAAGCAAAGTAACTTCATGTCCTACTTCTGTAAACTTAAATGCTTGTGCACATCCTGCATTACCTGCGCCAACAATAGTAATTTTCATAAAAAATTAATTTAATATTATATAATGTGAACTAAAGAACATTGCCTGATTATTTATCAGTAATGAGATTGATGATTGAAACTTGATGAAGAATCTTTAAAAAAATCAGTTCTGCACTTTTGATATATCGTTGAAAATTAAATCACCTAATGCATCGGAAGTCATAAACTCAACATCAGGCCATTTCTTCAAAATTTTGGAAAGCAAATCATTCAAATTTGCAATTGTAGTATTTCTATTTTCCAGATCAATTGAACCAATATAATTAACGCGATGACTGGATATGATAGCAGGTTTGTTTAATGCAAAAGCAATTTCTATTTCTCTCAAACAATCGGAAACTACATCCTTACTATTTGTTAAAGAAGGTTCAAATGAACAGTTTCTTATTAAATATAATTGTCCGTAAATATTTTTTTTACCCAAAAAATAATTATAATAAACATTTTTGCCAAGCACATTAGGTTCTCTCATTTTTCTAATTCCCTGAAAATATTGAACACCATTTTCGAGAACTGCCTTATCCCAATCTCTGCACCAAGTATAGTTTGGAGGAATAATTGATTTTGATTGATAGCCTAATAATTTTTCAAAAATTTGCAAACCTTCAACAAAAAAATTAATCTTTTCTTCTTTATCAATTTCACTCTTATAATATGTTGCTTCAACATAATAGTTTCCTTTTCTTTTTGGGTCTTTACTAATACATCCAGGCATATAATTATCAAAGCCAAATAACACATCAGCATCTTTTGTTTGCAATGCATCCATAAACAAACTAACATTTAAATGCTCACGCCCATGAAATTGAGGATGAAATAAACCTTCATTATTGCCAACATTCCACAACTCAAAACAATTATGATGTTTAGGATATTTTTTAAAAGTTTCAATAACAGTTTCAAAATAATAGTTAGAAAAAAAGGAAGAACGAATCTTTTCAAAATCAGGGTTTGCTACAACACAATTTGCAGTTATAATCGGATGATTTCCTTTATTGTTTTTATAACTTCGCAATACTTCAAACAAAATTTCCAAATCTTCTTCGCTCTCTAATGAATCATAGCGTTCATAAGGATTAGCATCAACTCGATATCCAGCAGTCAAACATTTTTCATACACAGTTTTAGAAGGCATGCGAATACTTCCCCAATCATCACTTTCAATGACAATGATTTTCCGATTTGATGTCCATCCCGACAAATTCGTTAATGCCCTTGATATATAATTTCGAAATTTCATTTAATAAATTGTATCAAAGCAGAATCGTTCTCAAAAAATAATGATGAAATAGGATTACTAATTAACGTTGCAAGTCCGATAGTATCAAATGCAATGCGGATATTAATCACACAAAAAAATATAAATATTGGCATGGCAAATTGAAATGCTTTTTTAATTAAATGATCATCAAAAAAAAATCGCAAATAGAACAAAAAGAATGAAATTGTAAACAGTTCAGCAAGATTTTCAAACCTGCCACCAGAAGGTACTAAACCAAAAAGATTAGAGCATCCGAAAAGTAGCAAACAGAAATTAAACAAACTAAAAAGTGATCTATTGGATTTAAAATATTCTTTCTTTGAAACATAAATAATGATAAGTAAAATATTGAAAACCCACTTAAACAGATTACCATAAAGAATTACATACCAATTTAATTTTGAATCTAACTCTTTAATTCCATCATAATAATCTTGGTTAACATAACTATTTACTCTTGAATGAAAAACATCGGGTATATAAGCTATCACTATTTCATTGATTGCACTAAGATTAAGTGATGATATAAAAAATGTTGCAACAAAAAAATAAAAATAAATAGATACCCGATTACCCAATAAAACGTAAAAGATAAAAATAGCGACGGGAATTAAAAAAGAGAAATGCATAAAAATTGCTAAAACAGCTACCCATAAATTTTTTGTTTTTTTCTCAACCAAAAAAGGAATGGCACCAAAGAAAAACATATGCGTTGCTGTCCAAAAACGAAATCCATTAATTAACCAGAATCCCACAATCAATGAAAAAACAAAAATAAGCAACATGTTTGTAGCACTTACTCTATCACCCATTCTTTCCACCAAATACCAAATATTTCGGGAATAAAAATATCCAAAGATTAACCCAAAAGAAACGAATAATAAATGCCAATTGTTTGTTAGTCTTGAAAGTGAGAAAATAATCAATGGCTCAATAATATCAAGGTTTTGAGAATTCTTATCAAAAAAAACAGCCGTAAAATTTTGAGCAGTGATTTGTGTTTTAGCAACTTGAATAAATTTATCGCGATATCTGTTTGCATCTAATTCAGAACTCGAAACCACAAAAGTATATCCATAAAAAATAATAAACACCCATACAATATTCTTTGACCAAGATGACCTGAAATTGCGTATAGCATTTATCACTGAATAAAATGGCCATACGATGAACAAGATAAAAGCAAACAACCCACTCCTATTAAATGTGTTATTCATATTGATTATAAAAAATCATAAAAAATAAATACTAAAATCTGTTATAAATTTTTACTTCCTTCATCATACAATGCAAGAAATTGTTTAGCCACATTTCTAATATCGTATTTTTCTATACCATTCACTATGTAACGATTAGTGTAATCGCCATTAAGAAATTCTTGAACAACAATTGAATCAAAGACTGATGTTATATTAAGTATTGGACGACCTGCTAAAGCATAATCAATCAACTTGCTGGGCAATTGAATACTCGTATTATTATCAAAATTTATTAAGAAATCTGCTTTGCTCATCAATAATATTAAATCTTCACGATTAATATAATCTCTTATCTCTATTTTATCTTTTAATTGATTGAGATATGGTTTCAATAATGTTTCGCCATTTCCTTTAGTGAAAATAATGAATCGAAAATCTTTATTTATATTACTTAAATATTCCAAAAATTTTGAAGGATCACGTCTGCCAGGAATAAAAACTCCGGCATAAATAAAAGTTGGAACTGCATTATTAATTTTAGCGTTACAAATTTTTACTTTGGCAAAATCGAGTCCTTGTGGTATTATTTTTATTTTATTCCAAAACTCCGCATAATAACCACTCTTAGCTTCCTTTAATGGAATTGTCAAGTAATCAACAATACGACAAAACCATTTCTCAACATATTTAAAATAGAAAGCTTTTCTAAAAGTATCAGTTCTGTCTCCCATATATGGATCTCCGCAATCAGCCACCCAAATTTTACAAAGCGAATTTTTTTTTGAATAAAGAACTGAAGCGCATCCCCAATGAATGGGATATGGTACAGCAATAGAAATCATCATATCATATCCTGCTTCATTTTTAATTGTTCTTTTAACTTTGAAATAATATTCAATATCAGGATATTCAAATAATAAATTAGATAATCGATTTATGATTTTTGCAGTATAAAATGAAAATTTATTTTGTTTCGCTTTTATTTTTTTATAATGAATTTCTCCCAAATCTTTTAAAATAAGATTACTTCTACTATTATCAACCAACAATGGTTTATTTGTTTCCAACACAGAATATAATGTAACTAAATGGCCCAATCTCGTTAATTCATTTACAAGTTCTGCGGTACGCATTGACCTTGGAGAAATGTTACTAACACTAGAGGAAACGACAAGAATTTTCATTCGTGATTTTTATTTATTTCCAGCAGTCTTTCAATAATTCGATGCGCTGTTCTGCCATCCCATAATTCAGGAATACTTCCTTTTTTCCAATTTCCAGAGAAGAGCAACTCTAATGCCGGCTTAATATTTTTAGAATATGTACCAATCAATTCATTAGTACCAATTGAAACTGTTTCAGGCCTCTCAGTATTATTACGAAGTGTAAGACAAGGTATATTCATAACAGTTGTTTCTTCTGTAATTCCACCGGAATCAGTAATTACTGCTTTTGAATTTTGTACTAAATAATTAAATTCCAGATAGCCTAAAGGTTCAACTATTTTAAGATTTGAATTATTAAGATCGGAAGTTGAAATTATTTTAGCAGTTCGTGGATGAATAGGAAATATTACTGGTAAATTATTTGTATTAGAAACAATTTCATTGATTGTTTCTTGTAAATGTTTTATTTCATCAACGTTTGCAGGGCGATGTAAAGTAAGTACAATATAATTTTTATTTTTAAGCTCCATACTATCAAAAAAAACTGGTTTTCTGAAACAATCTCTATTGGCAATTAGCGTATCAATCATTACATTTCCAACAAAAAAAATCTGTTCATCAGTGGCTCCATTATTTTTTAAATTTTGATTCGCTGTTTTTGAAGTAGTAAAAAAATAATCTGCAATACTGTCTGTAACCATTCTATTAATTTCTTCTGGCATTGTTAAATCAAACGATCTTATGCCTGCTTCAACATGAGCCACTTTCGTATTTAATTTTTTTGCAACAATTGCACATGCCATCGTTGAAGTAACATCCCCCACAACTAAAACTAAATCTGTTGGATTATTTAAAAGCTCGTTCTCAAAAGCTATCATTATCGCAGCAGTCTGTTCTGCCTGAGTTCCACCTCCACAACAAAGATTAATATCAGGATCAGGAATATTTAATTCCTTAAAAAAAGTATCACTCATTTTTTGATCATAATGCTGACCAGTATGCACTAAACGATAATTAATTTTATCATCGTTTAAATTTAATATGGCATGAATAATAGGAGCGATTTTAATAAAATTAGGACGGGCACCGGCAACAATTGTAAGCTTCATAGAATTACTTTGAGAATATTAAAAGAATTCGTGGAAATATTTCAAGAATATAATTAATCCCTTGAACAAATACATTTTTACGGTTATTGAAAAGATACTTTACGAATAAGTCTTTTTTATATCGATATTTCATGACGATACGCTCAATTGAAGAAAAATAATTACAATACTCTTTCAAAAAAAAGAGTTGTTGATTCAATTTAAAATCTGATATAAATTTTATTTTATTATTTTTTACTTGTACAGAATCTTTATGACGTCTGTATTTTGCACCAAAAAAATCCAGATAATGAATCTTATAATTATTATGAGTTAAAGCAAGCAGCAATGGCCTATCTTCAAAAAAAGGATATTTTTCATTAAAGCCGCCTAATGAAATCAAAACATCTTTTCGTATTACTGTACTCACAGCCCAAACTGGATTTGAACGTAATAAAATTTTAAATTGCTCTGATGCAGTTGTTTCAATTTGATTAAGTTTTAATTTATTCAGATTATGAGTAGGCAAAAGAAATTCATCTTTAAATATGTTATTATACTCTCTGATGTTTGAATACAAACAAGCAACACTTTCATTTCTATTTATGTATTCTATATATCTTGAAATCATTTCAACTTCAAAAACATCATCGCCTGCAAAAAAAGAAACCCAATCTCCCATGGCTGCACATAAACCCCTGTTACAATTTGAAGCGATTCCACTATTCCTTTCTGCAATCAAAATCCCTGTCCTTGCAAACCTTTGTTTATTTTTTTGCAACCAATCGTTACAAATTTTAATTGTATCATCGCTTGAACAATCATCAGTTATTATCAATTCAATATTTTGATATGTTTGATTAAATATGCTGTCTAAAGTTTCAAGTATAAATTTTGCTGAATTATAAGTAACCACAACAATAGAAACTAAAGGGTTCAGGTTGTTCAAACTTTTATTCATACAATGTTTGATATTATTTTTTAAACCTTTTAAGAAAAGCTCGCAACCCTACACGTTTATTCATTTCATATATTGAATAAAGCAATGAGGCAACAATAATAAAAGAGCCAATAACATAAGAGATCAACCCATTTGTTGTTTTGATAACAACAAAACATGCAAGTCCTAATATAAACTGAATGATAAATAACAAAACGAATTCAGATTGAAACTTGAAATCATATAAATGTTTTGTCAAAATGATCATCTGAATCAGATAAATAAAATACGCTATGATGAATGATATACCCAAACCTGTTAAACCATAATAATAATATCCGGCAATATTCAAAATCAATAAATAAACGTTTGATGCCAGTTCACTCCAAAAGAATATTTTAGAAGCACCTTTAGCTAATAACAAATATCCAATCGCCCAACTTGCTGCTTTAAAATAAATACCTAATGCTGCCCAATGAATCATTTCATTTACTGCAACAAACTTGTTAGAATATAAGAGCACTACAGCCCAATTAATATAAACAAGAAACACACAAAGTATTGGAGAGATTATTATTAAAGCTATTTCTGCTTGTTGATTAATTTCTTTCGAAGCTTTTTTATTATTATAAGCTACACCTGATAAGCGCGGATAATAATCTGTAGACATTGCAGTGAAAATTAAACCTACATAAGAATTGATGATTGCAAATCCAGCATTATAAAGTCCTACATCTGCCAATCCGCCTTTATTGCTTATATATATTCTAACTAAATAAGAAGTTCCTTGTGTAATTAAACCACTTAAGCTTAACATAAAACCTAAACTTAACATACTCTTGCCTTCAGTAATTGTTTTTTCAATTGTAACAAATACTTTTTTCACTTTTACTTTTCGAGAATAGAACCATGTCAATAATAAAGTAGCAAAAGATGTAACAATGATAGCAGGAACAATTCCATTCTTTCCAAAAAAATAATATAATGGTATTGATGCAAGAAAACCTAAAACTGATCCAATCATTCCGGATTGCGCTAAATAGTTTAATTGTCGCATCCCTTGTAAAATAACACTTTGACCTGTACTTAGCTGGCCAACTAAAAGTGTTATTGATAATAGAATGAATGATAAAGTGTAGGTTGTATTACCAAATGCAAGCTGGCTAAGTTTTGATGATAAAATAAGTGTTACTACAAAACCTAATAAACCGGTTGCCCAAACCATTTTTTTAAACACACTAACTACTTCTTCTACTCTTTTAATATTTCCACTTGCATTTGCAGCGGCAATATTTTTTATAGCACTTGTTCCTAATCCAAAACCAGTAAACCCTTTAATAAGATTAATTGTTTCATTAAACAAACCTGCAATGCCCATTCCAATTGGACCTAATAAAACTGCAATCAGTTTAGTTCTTATAATTGTAATGATGATATTAAATATCTGTACTCCACCAAACAAAGAAGTAGCTTTCATTATTTGACGGTAAGAAGATTGATGTTCTTCTAAATTCTCTTTTCTCAATGTTACTGCTATTGGTTCCACTTTGTTATTAAAAATGTTTTATTAAATCAGCAACTCTTAATACTTCATTCTCGCTCATTCCCGGCCAAATCGGTAAACTCAAGCAAGTATCTGCTATTTCTTCAGCAATTGGGAAATCGCCTTTTTTATAATTCAAATGTGAATATGCTTTTTGAAGATGTGGAGGTTTTGGATAATGAATCAATGTACCAATTCCATTTTTTGTTAAATATTCTTGCAATTCATTTCTTTTTTTTGTTCTTATTATATATAAATGATAAACATGAGTAGCATCGGGATGAACAACGGGTAAAACTAAATCATGAATATTTTGTAATGCATCGTCATACCATCCTGCAATTTGTTGCCGCTGACTTGTCCATTTTTCAAGGTGTTTTAATTTAACGTTTAGAAAAGCTGCATGAACTTCATCTAAACGCATATTAAAACCAATAACTTCATTTTGATATTTTATTTCTGATCCGTAATTACGAAATAGCTTAACTTTTTTTGCTAATGCATCGCTATTAGTTGTAACTGCACCGGCATCACCTAATGCACCTAAGTTTTTTCCCGGGTAAAAACTTGTTCCATTAACATCTCCCCAACTGCCAGTTAATTTATTGTTGAACATTGCACCATGTGCTTGTGCATTATCTTCCACAACAAATAAACTATTCTTCTTCGCAATTGACATGATTTCATTCATCTCACAAGCTTGACCATATAAATGAACAGGCATAATTGCTTTTGTTAATGGAGAAATTGCTGCTTCTATTTTTTTTTGGATTAATATTATAAGTATATAAATCAGGTTCTACAAAAACAGGTTTTGCACCAACGTTAGAAACGGCTAAAGCAGTTGCTATATATGTATTTGAAGGAACAATAACTTCGTCACCTTCCTTTATATCTAAAGCTTTTAAAGAAAGTTGCAATGCATCTAAACCATTGCTTACACCAACTGCAAATTTTGTTTGATTAAATTCTGCATAAGCAGTTTCAAATGCAGAAACCTTATTACCTAAAACATACCAATAACTATCATAAACTTTTTCAAAAGCATCCATCATTTCTGATTTAATTTCAGAATGCATTGGAGCAAAATTTAGAAATGGAATATTCATACAATAGTTTTTAAAAAGATTTTATTCGCTTATCATACAGCAATTAAAAAGTTCCGCACCCATGTCTGGCAATATTTTAGTCATCTTATCAAGTCCATCCAAACATGAATTTTCAATTATCTGCATGTTTAACATTTTATCCATTTGACCATTGGAAAATGGTTTAATAAAATAAGAACCATCTTCAATAATTTTAAAGCCATTATTTATAAGAAGTTGATTAAAACTTTCTTTATCATAAACTTCATGACGCTGAAAAAGTTTATCATGTTCTGATTTTTCATAAATACTATTAATGAATCCCATTTCATAAGCCAGAAGCCGATGAAATGATTTAGCATTCGGAACATTTGAAAAGACTACAGTATTTTTAGAACATATTTTTTTTACTGATTGTAACACTTCATCAGGATTTTCTATTTCATGCAAGAAACCTCCAATAACAATAAAATCAATATTCGCTTTTACAAGTTCATCTGCGACATTTTCAATTAAATCATTTATAATAATTATTTTTTTATTCAATCCTGCCTGATCGTTAGCCATTTCATAAAACATTTTACCTTGTTCCACCACAAACATTTTATCAAAGTCTTTTACTTCATTAAATAAAGGATCTGGCCCACATCCTATTTCAAGAAAGTTTTCATGAGGATATTTCTTTATTATATCAAGCACTTTCATTTTTCTGTACTTACGAATTACATTTTCAAAAGGCAAATCCTTGAAATTATTTTCATAAGTTTTTGGAATTGATGAGATACGTTTATTATTCATTTTTAGATTGATGATTTCCATATTCCGTTATTTTAAAAATATTTTAATCACACTAATAAAATATTCAATATCGACTTCGCTTAAATTTTGATGAACCGGAATAAAAAAAGATTCTTCTCCGTAAAAAACGCTACACTGAATTCCATGTAGATAAAGATGTTTCTTTAATTCAGATAATTCAATTTGATGATTCCCTTTTTGAAACATAAAAACACCCGGAATAATATCATCCAATAAATCGAAACGTTCATTCAATCCAATTTCCTTTAATTTATGAGAGAGAGAATAATAGTTTATCAATCGCTTTTCAGTTATTTCATTCTTATTGCAGATATAATGAGAGAGTACATTTTTTATGTATTGGATTTCTTCCTTACTAATAAATGTATTCATTTTTATTTCATCATCAATGTTACTCAAAAGCAACCCGCCAATTTGTATTGGAAACATTTTCGGAAAACTATAAATAACAAAATCACCAACAGTTCCTATAATTTTCTTTTCATCAAACGAAAAAAAAGAATGGGCACAATCTTCAATAATCGGTATCCCCAATTCTTTCAATGCAAGTAGGTCTTTACAAGGATATCCAAATTCATGATTAACAAGAATAACTTTAGTTAATGGTTCAATTTTTCTTGACCACTTACAAAAGTTTTCAATCTCTTTCGTAACACAACCGCTAATGTAAAAATTACCCGTAGTAGTTAGGACTGTTACGATATCATCCTTTTGCAAATTGTAATGTGAAAGCGCTATATTGATTGCTGCACGCCCATTTAAAGTAAAATAATACTTTCTGCCATTGAATCTATCATTAAAATATGTGTCAATAAAATTGTTATCGGGAAGTGAATGATTAAATCCTACATCTGAAGTTGCAAATGGACTTATCCGATAGGATGGCATTAAATAAGGATCAGGATTGAAGACAAACATTAGAAAATTTTTTTAGAGAAAGTGAATTTTGTATCCACTCTGCATCCTATACTTTCTTTGAACTCGCATAAACCATAATTTGGTATAGCGTTTTCTGTTGAAGGGCCTATATCAACAATTTTTTTGCCGATTGATTTGTAATATTCAAAAACCTTAAAAGAAAGAAAGTTCATTGTTTTATGTTCAGAATACTCAGGAATATCTCCCCAATAAATTACTTGAACTATACCAGCATTAATATGAAAAATTATTGCAGAAGCGATTGCAATATTTTGCCGATCATATACGATGAAAAAATCTGCCGAAATAATTTTAATTGTATTTTCAACTTGCTCCCAACTCATTCGCAACGGAAAATTTTTTGATTCTCTATTTCTGCGAATGATTTCATAAGCTGATTTTTTTTCTTCAATGCTAATACATTTAAAAAAATTCAGATCTTCTTGCAATGCTATTTTAAGATTTCTTCTGGCATTTCTATTCATTTGTTCTACATAATCCCCATTAAAATTTATTAATTCAAATGAATGATTAAGGTCGACAACTTTTATTGCAAAACCATTTTGAAAAAAAGAGTTTATTTGTTTTGCGATAAAGCTTTCATCATAAATACTTGGGGGTAATGTAATATTAATGGATTCAATTTTTTGAGTTACTGCCCATTGCAGCAATTGTTTCATTGCATCATCAATTAAATTGATCCGCACATCAGGATTTAGAAAAACAAATCCACCAAAAGGTGCAGAAAACGGCGAATAAAAAACATTGTTCCGAATACCAGCAATCAATCCTAATCTATATTTGCCATCTTTAAATAAAAAATATTTTACTTCATCAACTTTATCTTTATTCAGTTCAGCAAATGCACTGCCACTAAATATTTGATAAGGTTGAGTAATTACACAACCAAATTCTTTCGCACTAACTTCTATTATATCCATAACAACTATTTTCTTTCAACTACAAACTCATCATAACTTCTTATATACTCTTTCTCAGTATATACATCTGAGGCTAAGACCATACAAATGGCGCCTGATGAAAATTCCATTAACTGATTCCAAATTCCCGGAACAACCATTAATCCATAATCAGGGCGATTAAGTGATACAACTTTTTTATTCACGCCATCATTTAATAACACATTAAATGCACCACTTGCTGCAACAATTAACTGAGTCACTTTTTTATGAGCATGACCACCTCTATCTTCTCCACTTGGAATATCATACAAATAAAAAATTCGTTTCACATCAAAAGGAACATTTTTTTTCCCTTCTACAATTGTTATATTACCTGCACGATTGTGAATTTTATTCAATGGAAGAATAATGCAATCGTAAATACTATTCTTTCTCATTTTCTTTTATTTTTAAGAAGGTTGGATAATCGTATACATAATCTTCGGCCATATAATGTGTAGAGCTTAATACCATTGCTAAAGAATTGGTAGAAAAGTTTCTCATGTGCCGCCATAAACCGGAAGGAATATATAAACCATAATAAGAACGGTTTAATGAAAATAGTTGCTTTATTTTTCCATCATCCACTTCAACATCAAAACTTCCGCTAAGCGCAATAATTATTTCTTGTTGTTCATTAAATGCATGTCCACCGCGAACTTGACCACCCGGAACATCGTAAATCCAATAAGCACGTTCAATTTTAAAAGGAATATGTTTATGCTCTTCAACAAAAGAAAGATTACCACGAGCATCTTCGAATTTTGGTAATTGAATTATTTGAGCGTTCATAAAAAATGTTTGAAAATCTTAGAAAAAAAATTATAATCTTATATCAACTTCTTCTTTTGGAAAAATACTTTTCACATCACAAACCACTGCACCGGTTTTTTGTTTTAGCTTATTCAAATCAATTTTAAAAAATTCTTTGTGAGAAACTGCAACAACAATTGCAGCAAATTGTTTTTTGAAAACAATATTTTGTTGTGACGATAAACCATATTCGTGCAAAACATGTTTTGGATCGGCCCAAGGATCCCAAATGGTAACATCCATGTGATAAGTTTTTAAACATTTCACTATATCAACAACTTTTGTATTGCGCACATCAGGACAATTTTCTTTGAACGTTACGCCCATCACCAGAACTTTAGAATCGTTTACAGGAATACCTTTATGAACCATTTCTTTTATCAATTCATTTGCCACATACTCTCCCATCCCATCATTCATTCTTCTTCCAGCCAAAATAATTTCAGGATTATATCCAAGCTCCTGTGCCTTTTGCGCCAAATAATATGGATCAACACCAATACAATGTCCGCCAACTAAACCGGGTTTAAAATTTAAAAAATTCCATTTGGTTGAAGCGGCTTCTAATACTTCATTTGTATCTATTCCAATTCGATTAAATATTTTAGATAATTCATTTACAAATGCAATATTGATATCGCGTTGACTGTTTTCGATAACTTTTGCAGCTTCAGCAACTTTGATAGATGTAGCTTTAAAAGTTCCTGCTTTGATAATAGTTTTATAAACTGAATTTATTTTTTCAGCAGATTCAGGAGTTGAACCACTGGTAACTTTTTTAATTAAACGAACAGTATGTACTTTATCACCTGGATTAATTCTTTCGGGACTATATCCTACAAAAAAATCTTTATTGAATTTTAGTTTAGAAAATTTTTCTAAAACAGGAACACATTCTTCTTCAGTTGCACCAGGATAAACCGTAGATTCATACACAACTATATCGCCTTTGTTTAAAAAGTTGCCAACTGTTTCTGATGCCTTATATAAAGGAGTAAGATCAGGGCGATTATATTTATCTACCGGCGTAGGAACTGTTACAATAAAGAAGTTGCAATCAGCTAATTGCGTTTTATCAGAAGTACAATACAAACCTTTTTTATTGTTTTTGTTTTTAATTAATACACTGCGCAATTCTTTTGTGTCCAATTCAAGTGTATGATCATTTCCAGATTGTAACTCTTCTATTCTTTTGATATTAATATCAAAACCTGTTACTAAATAATGTTGTGCAAATGCAGCAGCAAGAGGGAGGCCAACATATCCTAACCCAATAATTGCTATTTTTTCTTTTGCCATAAAGATTTTATTTTTTTAATCACTTTTGAAAATATTGATTGATCATTTGATGATTCATTATAACCATAAGCATATCCATACTTATAATATTTGTATCCGTAACTTAACCCTTGTCCTCTTACTGCATTAAAAACAATTGAAGGATTAGGGAATAGTCCACTTTCAATCATTTCTTTAATTTTCTTCAGTACCTTAAGTGGTGTAACACCGTAACGAGTTATTATAATACTTGCGTCGGCTAGGTTAGCGATTACTTTTGCATCAGTTACAAACTCATTTGGTGTGCTATCAAGAATAATAAGATCATAATGCTTTTTAAGATAGCTTATTAATTCATTCATTCTTTTATTACCTAATAACTCAGATGGATTAGGAGGAATAGTACCACTTGGTATCAAGAAAAAATTCTCAGATCCAGGAACAGTATAAATTATTTCATTAATTGAATTTGTACCAGCAAGATAATTTACTAAGCCAGGTTCTTTTTGCATTGAAAAAATTTCATGCAATTTTGGCTTTCTTAAATCTGCATTCAATAAAATAACTTTTAAACCAGATAATGCTGCAGCGTTGGCTAGGTTTAAAGAAATAAATGTTTTTCCTTCGCCAGGTAATGATGATGTTACCAATAACACTTTTCTATCAACTCCATTGAATCCTAAAAAAGTTATATTAGTTCTAAAATTTCTGAACTGTTCTGAAATCCATGATCGTTTATCACCTTCTTTAAAGATAAATGGAGAAGATGAACTTTTTTTACCGATAGAAGCAATGATTGGTATGCCTACAATCATTTCTAATTCTTTTTTAAACATTAGCTTGGCACCTAAATATTGGAAACCTCCTACAATCAAAATAAAAAAAACAAATGCTAAACTTACACCAATGGCATAGATCATTTTAGATTGCGGCCTAATAGGAGTATCTGAAGATTCAGCTGCATCAATTACCCGACTATCTGCTAATGCTGATGCATAACTTAATTGAGTTTCTTCTCTTTTTTGTAATAGATAAGAATACAAATTATCTTTAACTGTTTGCCTACGGCTAATATCTAATAAAGATTTTTCCTTTGATGGCAATCCTGAAATTGCTGATTGTATTTGTTTATTATTGTCAGTTATGTTTTTATTCGCAGCTAATAAAGTAGTTCTTTGTTCAGTTAAGTTTTCATTCAGGGCTTGGCGAAATTTTATTATTTGTGTTTGAAGGATATGTGTATTAGGCGCATTTTGTCCGGCAGATTTTACTAACCTATTATATTGTGATTCAGCTTCCATTAATCTTGTCAAAAGATCTTTAATTAAATCGTCTTTTAAAGTAAACAATGCCGGAACAACCCCTTCTTCATTTTTCTTTCGATTTACATATTCCTCAACTTGCTTTAATGTTGTTAATTCAATTTCAATTTCAACTGCCTTTGAATCATTCTCTTCCAATTGTTTTAAATACAATTCACTTTGACCTTTTAAATCAATTGCTTTATTAGCTTCTTTAAAACTTTGTAATTCACCTTCAACATTTTCTAATTCAGAAGAAACCAATCTTATTCTTTCATTTAAAAAATCTATTGTTTTTTGTGCCAATCTGTTTTTATCAAAAATATCATCAGCAGCATAAGACTTAATTAATGTGTTTAGGATATCCTGCGCACGTTGCGTTTGTACATCAGTAATTGTTAATTGCAGAACTGTACTTTGTTTTGAAACAGGAATGATATCAAGCGCAGAACATAAATGATCAGCAACTGATTTTACCGGAGTAATTTGCAACTTATAATGAATAAAAGGATTGTTATTAATTTGATAATTCTTTCTAATAAACTTTAATACACCGGCAGGTGTATTGCACCAGGTATCATATGGATACGCAAATCCTCCCCAAATGACATTTGCTGGATTAATTGTTATTATATTATTAAATGCTTTAAGAGAATCAGGCTTATACGCAATAATCTTTAAAGGAGTTTCCTCTCCATAATCAATAATTTTTTCTACCCTACCTTCTAATTGCAGTTGCGAATAAATACCCAATTCTGTAACTACTTCTCTCATTAAATGAGCAGATTTTAAAATTGCAATTTCATTTTCTACTTTTACTTGTGTACCAAAAAGATCTAAAGCATCTAATATGTTATCTTTAGATTCTTTGTTTTTATCCTCTTTTATTAAGATTTGAGCTTTACATTGATATACTTTAGGTGTATATTTTAAATAACCCCAGCAGATTGATATAGACATCAAAATAAACACAACCAATAGCGGCCAATAAGGTACCCAACGAAGAATAATAAATTCCAAATAATCTTCTCCGTCATATTTTTTGTATGAGCTATTGTTCTGTGAAAGAGAATCGTGATTATGAATTTTATGTTGCATAACTATCTTCTTACTGCAATAAACAGCGCTGTTATAAATGAAAGGGCACCAAGAAAAATAGGAGCATCTTGTCTCCATTTTTCGATTACTGTTCCGCGAGCTTTAGTTGGCTCCACATAAAGGATATCATTGGAGTGCATATAATAAAATGGAGAAGTAAATAATTTTTCATCCTGTAAATTGATGCGATTAAAACTTCTTATTCCTGATTCTTCACGAATCAATAAAATATTATCTCTTCTCCCATAAATGGTTAAATCACCTGCATATCCAAAAGCTTCGGGTAAAGTTAGACGCTCGTTTGGCAAGTATATTATTGAAGGCTTTGCAACTTCACCTAAAATTGTAAATCGAAAATTTTGAATGCGAACATTTACAATTGGGTTTACTAATAATTGTTTATCTAACAATTGTTTTTCAATTAATCTTCCAACTTCATCTTTTGTTAGTCCTACAACTTTTATAGCACCCAACAATGGAAATTTGATTTCTCCCAATGAATCTATTTGATAACCAACTGAATTTCCTATTTGTAAATTGTTACCTGACAAAGTTGTACCAACACTTTGGGTAGCCAGCGGAAGATTAAAGATGGCTGCATCTTCAACAGTATTGCCTGCAACAGAAACATGAAGAATATCTGCTACTTGTAAATGATGTTCAGGAAATTCTGCTACTTGTTGTTTAATACTATCATTTACATTTTTAAAATATGCAATTGTATTGGGTGTTTTACAACTTTCTGAAATAAAGAAGATTAATACTACTAAAGTGCAAATCAATTTGTTTGTTCTTTTCACTTTAAAAATTTTTTAGTACTTATTTTAGATTATAGATTTACACGATAAATTATTCTGCACAATTCCGGGATCATTTCAAAGAGTGATCCTTGCAAAACATTTTCATTTGTTCCAGATTGTTCACGCAAATCACCATTCAATCTAAAAATCTGATATTTATTTTCTGATATAAGACTGTCTTGAGAAGATTCTTTATCAATCATAGGTGCTAACAAAAGCTTTCTTCTTAATTTATTATTAGGAAAATATTTTAAAGCCTTTATTCCCCATTTAGCGAATTCAGGTTTTAATCTATTTATCAGCACATCATCAGCTTCAATAAAAATTTCTTTACTTTTTTGATCGAATAGATGTTTCATAAAAGAGATTTAAAATGTGAATATTGATTTTATATTAAAGAGAAAATATTTTAAAAAGTTTTTTATTGCTTGCCCAAACTTTGCTCTGTACTATTCATTTTATAAATTAGTTCTGTTCTTGACTTTACCATCATCTTCCTAAAAATTCTCTGCACATGATAATTAACTGTAAATTTTGTAATACCCAATTGTTTGGATATATCTTCATAAGTTAAACCCTGTTGCAAACAATTTATTATCTGTCTTTGTCGCATATTCATATCATCTTGCAATGCAACTGTTGGTTGTTTATGATGCATATAATTAATGATTTGCAGCACAGCTTTTGTTGAAATAAAACCACCATTAACACTGCATTCCTTAATAGCTGAATAGATATCAAATAATGTATTACTTTTAAGCAGATACCCACTTGCACCTTTTGTAATGCTTTCTACAACCATATCTTCATCATCAAATTCCGTATACACTAATAATTTAGCCGAAGGAAATATTTCTAACAACCGTGATAATAAATTTAATTTTTGTCTATCGGCGGGCTCGCTGTAATCAATTAAAATAATTTCCGGAGTTAATACTTTCTCTTTCTTCCAAATACGTTCAAATTCAAAAAAATCTGGAAAAGAAAATACAATCTGTAAATCAGGGAAATTGCCAAGAAAAATGTTCAGATTTTTAAGAAGTAAATTATCTTCTTCTATTATACCTACTTTTATCATACTCTTAAAAAATATTATTAGGTAAATTCAAAAAGCTACCGCTATTCTCAATCACATTTTAAGAATTCTAAGAAAAACTAAAACCGCCTGTTTACATCAAAGAGAAATGACGCTGAAAGTTGAAGTGCAAATTGTATAACTATTCATTTTAACAGGCTTTGACTACTTAATTTAATAGACCCGATTTATTAAGTGCAAGTTGGCACTATGTTAATTGATAGAACATAAATTTCTCGTCAAGGTGTTGCACTTTTTAGTCAAAAAAGCAGAATTTTTT
>CAILAF010000497.1 GCA_903832075.1 uncultured Chitinophagaceae bacterium | reverse complement strand
GCAAAAAATGTACACAGAAAACTTAGAACAAAAGTTGCCCACATATTTATTTTGAAATATTTATTCATAAAATATATTTTTTGTGAAGTTAATATTTATCACGATCTAACACCTGCACATGCTAATCATCAGTAAGAATTAATTTACCATATTCCTGATTCATTTTTATTATTTGAATATCGGGATTAGGAGTTACTTCTTCTTTTGATACACTTCTTCTAATAATTTTTACAACTTCAAAATCTATTGGTTTGGTTAACACGTATTCAATATTATAGTTAATTTTTTTTATAATGGCCCCATGAAAAAATGGATTAAAGAAAATACTACCCGGATTTAAATCTAAAACAGACGAAGCAATGCTATTGGTATCTGCAACATACACTCTTTCAACTTTGTTAATACCATAATTAGAAGTAGGAAGAGTATAAACAAATTCATACACATGACAATTAATTGATGCAACTGTAGTGTCAATCTTTAAATCGATAAAATACTCTTTTTTCTTAGTAATATCATTACGTAATGCAGTTGTATCCATGTATCTAAATACAAGTAACTTTTTCTCACCACTATAATAATCCATCCTATTTGATGCAAAATTAAGAAATTGAAAAACAAAACCATGCCTGTAATTTTTCACAGGAAATTCATGCCTTAATACCAAAGAATCTTTAATTAAGTAAATTAATTTATTAAAAGGCGCATTTGAATAATGCACTTCAATTTCTCCTTCAAAACTTTTTTGAAATAAAGAATTATTTAAAATATTTTTTTCTTGACCAAAAAGTAAAGTTTGAAAAAAGATAAATAATACTAAAGCAATAAATCTCATAATACAAGTTACAAAATTATTTTTTATAATTATAATCCTGCTCCAGCAACAGCAGAAGCAAGAGCTGCATCAAGGTTTACGCTATCTTGAAAAGGAGGATATGTGGCAACCAATTGAGCCCAAGTGTACCCAGGGTTAAGTGCCAAATTTTCATTCATAGAAGATATTGCAGCGCAAGCATCAATAACACCCAAATATAAAGCAGTAGCTAACGGATCTAATGATAATAAAGTGCTTTTCAACGACATAGTAGAAACATTTCCATTTAGTCGTGCATTCATTCTTAAATTACTACTCCAAAATTCGATGCTTTTTTTGAAAATACTCAAATAAGTATATGCAACAAGCTTATCATTTATTGATGCGTTGTCAAAATTACTCATTAAGTCGTCAATTATTTGTTGGTTAGTACTAATTGAATTATTTGAATTTACTTTTATCATTCCATCATATATTTTGCTAACATTAGATTTATCTATAAATGCTTTTGTAAAAATCTCCTTTATTGTTGACTCTCTTGTATTTTGATTAAAAATAGACTGTTTTAAAGATGCCAATTTTTCAATATTATTATCAGGATACATGCTTTTCAAATAGGTTATTCCATCAGCTGCGGACATTACATTCAACCCATTGGACATAAGTTGTGTTAAGATTGCATTATGAGCAATTCCAGAATTTTTTGCATTCTCTATAGCATTCTGATAGTTTGGCTGCAACGATGATTCGTTATTTTTGTTACAGCTAAAAATTACTAATACGCATGCTAAAAAGCTAAATAAAATTAATTT
>CAILAF010000496.1 GCA_903832075.1 uncultured Chitinophagaceae bacterium | reverse complement strand
AGTCGGAATATTGTTTCCTCAAACAATGGAATTAAAATTAAAACTCTGAACGACAAAGGAGTATCTGAGTGATTTATTCCGAAATTAGGCATTAAATTCAGTATTTTTAAAAGTGGAAAGAACAAAAGTGTAGACAAAACAAGTACCCCTATGTAAAGCAAAATTGATCGAGTAATCAATAATACAGACATTTTAAAATTCAATGATACAGGTATATCATTGAATTTGGGATATTTAAGAAAATAGATTAAATCACTTAGCATAATTGAACATAACAATTTCTAATGTTCATTTCATTTATATTGATCGTAAATATATAAGTAACCCCTTCCTATTAGACTGTCTTCAACAAGAATGCAATGACTCTATGGTCTCATACAGCTGGATAAAATGTAAATGTCAAAAAAAATGGGGCTATTATCTCATTAAAACAGCCCCATTTCCCAGATTATACAAATATGCCGATTAAGGCAATAATAACTAATGCTTTGCGCATTGCATCACCAATTTTTTCCCCCATTTCATAGGAATGTTCGCTGCCTCCATTTACTTCTTTGAGGGTAATGTAATCTAAATCAGTCATTTTTCTATATTATTTAGTAAGACCATCAAAAATTCCTCTATAAAAATCATAACAATCTCTCAAATATTTACCAACAGCTACACCAGCTTCGTATGCATCTCCTCCTTCAATAAGGATCGATTCCTCTTTCGATAATTCAATAAAATTTTTCATGATTTTTTTTATTTGGGTGTATTTTCTTTCCAGCCGTCCGCAATACCTCCAACAAATTCAGCAATATTAGCAGCCATCCACACATTAATATTGCCCAAACCCAACCAAGGCATTCCTCCATCTACTTGCTTCAATTCCATTTCATCTAACTCTTTCATAACTCAAATTTATTAAATTTCAATTAAAAAATTTACCCGCTTTCTTTCCCGTGCTGCAAGGTTTTGGCACGCGTAACGTTACATGGCTAAAAGTATACGCGTGGAGTGCACAAAAAAAGCACTTTGTAAAAAAGAACAACAATTACCCCCAAAAATATCCTTTGCGGTTTCTTTAGAGATTATTTTGAACGAAAAAGTGAGTTCAATTTCATGCCCATTCGAAAAATAGTAGGTGCCTCGCTGCTTGGAATAGTCAATTTGGACACCCATGGTCCGCAGTTCATTCAAATGTTCATTATAGAAAAGGAAAATCGGGATAGTGGATGACGTTATTACCTTATCATAAATTGGTTAATATGTTTTACAAGAAGACGATCCGTTTGAAATAAGGTAATAAGGTAAGGTTTTGTTGTTCAATTTTTTCTACTAAGGTTTGTTGAGAAAATAAGGTTTTTCTTCCTCAAGAAATGCTCATTCCCCTTTCGTGAAAGCAGCAATTAACTCTTGTACCTGAGTATATTCCGAGCTGAAAATTTTGACGTTCACGGGTGCAATCCTGCCAGAAACTCACACAATGAATAAGAACGATCAATAGCTCATTGATTGTATGGTTGTTACTTTTTCCTGGAGCTTATTACTTTATCAAGTGGATTTCGCTTGCAATCCCAAACTATAACTATTAGGATCAAAGTATCAACTATTTCATAAATTAATTGATAATCTCCGGTTACGAGTGTCCTGACCGATTCAACGTTTGTTTGTAAACCAATAAATGGATTCCGCGCAACAAGTTCTATGCTTTTATTGATTTTTGAATTTAGCTTTTTACTGTAAACGGTATTCCCGTTCCTTTGGGAATAGAAGTCAAGTATATCGAGTAAATCCAATCTTGCTTCTATTGACCAATTTACTTTGTACCTAACCATTGGTCAATTTCAAGTTTGAGAGATTCATTTGAAATCGTCGTCCCTTGCTCGAGTTGTTCTCTTCCTTCCTCTACTCTTTTTATCTGATCTTCAGAGAGCATGTAGGTTCCATCAGATACCCTGGATTCAATCATGGTTTTAATGGCTTTCAGAAGGGCCGCATCCTCTATATGAGCCAGATATTCCGTGATCACTTGCCTTAATTCTAAAGTGCTCATATTAAACTGTTTTTACAAAGTTAAAGAATATCTCGCAAAATAGAGAATTTGTAAGTTCAAGAATATGGCCTTGCCCAAGCAGAAAAGAAAATTATTTCCCATTCGTGAATGCCGCAATCAACTCTTGTGCCTTGGTATAATCCGAACCGAAAATTTTGACGTTTACGAGCGCAATCCCTCCAGGGCTGACGATCCACGGTTCAATTACCGACATCAGCTTATTTTCAATAAATACCT
>CAILAF010000495.1 GCA_903832075.1 uncultured Chitinophagaceae bacterium | reverse complement strand
CATAAACTAAACCCATTGCCAAAGCAGCATTACACATAATATTTCTGTACAAGCCTGCAGGTAATTTAGCTTTTTCAACTTTGTATCTTGTAGTAAAAGTTTCGGTTGTATCACCATAATTATAACCTGCTTGTAATACTTTAATATTGCTTTGCAGAATAGTTTCTTTTTTCCCAAACTTATCTTTTAAGAAATCAAAAGTAGTTTCGAGCGATCTGTTATACATCCAATAAATGAAACCTAATACAAACATATTTTTTGCACGGTCTCTTTCTTTCACACCTAAATCAGTAAAATCTTTTAGTGCTTCGCGAGTTAATTTAGTAACATCAATTTTAATTACTTCATAATTATCCAAACTTCCATCTTCTAATGGATTCACACCTTCGGGATAATTAGCCAATCGAAGATTTTTAGAATCGAATCCGTCAATATTAGCAACAATCTTTCCGCCGGGTTTAATACTTTTTAAATTTACTTTCAACGCCGCTGCATTCATTACTACTAAAACATCGGCAATATCTCCCGGTGTATAAACTTTATTAGAAGAAAAGTGTAATTGATAACCACTCACACCTGCTAAAGTTCCTATTGGGGCACGTATTTCGGCCGGAAAATCAGGGAATGTTGCTAAATCAATTCCTAACAATGCAGTATTATTGGTAAACTGTTGCCCTGTTAATTGCATTCCATCACCACTATCACCTGCAAATTTGATCACTACATCTTGTAAAATTTGGTCTTTCGTACTCATCATTAAAAGTTAAGGCTGCGAAGTTAAGTATCTGTTGGATTGATTGAGCAGTAAACGCATTCATTTTTTTTATTGTTGTCAGATTTCACATTAACGGCATATTGTTTGTAACCTCTTATCTTTATTTTAAAATATTTAAAACCTTGTATGGATAGTTCTACGAAAGGGATCAATTTATTAAAATGGATATTTTTATTTTCTTCTTGGATGATAATTGGTTGTCTTGAAAATCCTAAAGAAGAGAAAAAACCTGTTATTGTATCTGAGAAAGATTCAATTCAGGCTGATAGAGCAATAAGAAAAAAAGAAAGTTTTCATGGTAAGCCTATGATTGTTGATCCGGTGATGCCAATTGCTTTTGAACCAATTGTGTACGATTCTTCCAAACAATATATTTATTTAACTTTTGATGATGGTCCGCAACGAGGCACTGAAGATGTATTAGCACTATGCGATAAGTTGGGCGTAAAAGCTACTTTTTTTATGGTAGGATTACATGCCGATAATAAGAGTGATGGCCATCAATTGGTAAATATTATCAGAGATAATTATCCGCAAACATTATTGGCCAATCATAGTTTTACTCATGCCAATGATAAATACAAATATTTTTATCGTCATCCCAATATGGCGGAACAAGATTTTTATCAAGTACAAGAAAGTTTACATGTACCGTTTAAGATAATAAGATTGCCCGGAAATAATTCTTGGGTAACGAATAGTGGCTTTAGATCTACAGAACTTGTAAAAAATGTTTGTAAAAAATTGGACAGTGCCGGATATAATATTATTGGCTGGGATTTGGAATGGCACTTTAATAGTCATACTGCTAATCCTGTGCAGAGTGCAGAAAGAATGGCAATAATGGTTGATACTGTTTTAGCAAAAAATGAAACACATACTATTAACCATATTGTTATTTTATCGCACGATAGAATGTTTCGGATACCTAATTATACCGATTCGTTGGAAAAATTTATAACCATATTAAAACGTAATCCGAATTATGTTTTTGAAACGATAGATCATTATCCCAACTTAAAAAAATTACAATAATTTTTTAACGGAATTGTAATTTTAAGTTGTATTAACTTTACACATTAAAATTTAAAAACTATGGCTTTATTTGAATCGGGTAACCCCACACTAACCGAAAAAATAT
>CAILAF010000494.1 GCA_903832075.1 uncultured Chitinophagaceae bacterium | reverse complement strand
TTGGTATTGAAGTTCCAAACATTCGCAAGACTGTTGTTGGAATGAAAACATTATTGGCCAGCGATAAATTTCAAAACAATCATTTCTCATTACCAATTGCCATTGGCAAAAAAATTGATAATGAAAATTTCATTGTTGATCTGGCTGCGATGCCGCATTTATTAATGGCAGGTGCAACCGGACAAGGAAAATCAGTTGGTATCAATGCCGTTTTAATTTCATTGTTGTATAAAAAACATCCGGCACAATTAAAATTTGTTTTGGTCGATCCAAAGAAAGTAGAGTTGAGTTTATATCGTGTTATTGAAAAACATTTCTTAGCAAAATTGCCAGGTGAAGAAGAATCCATCATCACCGATACAAAAAAAGTAATTTATACTTTGAATGCTTTGTGTATTGAAATGGATAATCGTTACGATTTATTAAAAGAAGCTGGTTGCAGAAATATTAAAGAGTACAATGAAAAATTTACAGCAAGAAAATTAAATCCGCAAAAAGGTCATCAATATTTGCCATTCATTGTTTTGGTGGTGGATGAATTTGCGGATTTAATTATGACTGCAGGAAAAGAAATTGAAATGCCGATTGCACGTTTGGCGCAATTGGCTCGTGCTGTTGGTATACATTTAATTATTGCCACACAACGCCCGTCAGTTAATATTATTACCGGAACAATTAAAGCAAATTTTCCTGCAAGAATTGCTTTTAAAGTTTCGTCTAAAATTGACAGCAGAACTATTTTAGATGTTGGTGGTGCTGAACAATTAATTGGTAAAGGAGATATGTTAATTAGTTATAACGGAGAAATAGTTCGTTTGCAATGTGCATTTGTTGATACACCTGAAGTTGACAGAGTATGCGAATTTATTGGCAATCAGCGTGGTTATCCGCAAGCATTTTTATTACCGGAATATATTGATGAAAAAGAAATGGATGGAAAAGATTTTGATGCAAATGATCGTGATCCATTATTTGAAGATGCAGCAAGATTGATTGTTCAAAATCAAGTTGGTTCTACATCGCTTATTCAGCGAAGAATGAAATTAGGATATAATCGTGCCGGAAGATTGATGGATCAATTAGAAGCAGCAGGAATTGTTGGCCCTAATTTAGGAAGTAAAGCAAGAGAAGTGCGTTATAAAACAGAAATAGAATTGGAAGAATATTTGAAAAACTTAAGTTAAGTTTTAACTGATTATTACATCTTTATTTAAACATAACTCTCTTGTTTTGGTCATACCAAAACTGAACACTTATATTTGCTTACTAATTGAATTTTGATGAAACAATTTTACGCAGTATTGCTTGCATTAGTTTTTTCTAATATTGTTATTGCTCAAAATGATCCAAATGCAAAAAAGGTATTGGATGCAGTAAGTGCCAAAGTAAAAACTTTCAAAGGTATCAGTGCATCTTTTGTAATTAAATCAATTACCAGCAAAGGAAAAGATAATGGCAGCAAGGCCGGAACGATATCTATCAAATCACAAAAATATTTGTTGAAACAAGGTAAAACGGAAATTATTTGTGATGGAGCAAAAACGTATACTTATGATCCTGCAAATAAAACAATTACCGTTTCAACAATTGATGATGCCAATCAAACATTAACACCACAAAATTTGTTATCTAATTTTTATGATAAAGATTTTACTTATAAACTAATTTCCTCAGAAGGAAATTTTCATGAAATTGAATTGGTGCCGAATGATAAAAGAAAAAATTTTATCAAAGTAAATGTGTTTATTGATAAGACAAAAAGTATGATTGTAAAAGCAAGAGTATTGGATAAAAGTAATAATACCATTGAATTTTCTTTATCAAACTTAAATACTAATGCAAATTTGAATGATAATCTGTTTACTTTCAATCGCAGTAAGTATCCGGCTGATGTTGAAGTGTTAGATTGATTTTGTTAAAAAATTTATGATGCCGGTTTAATGCCGGCTTTTTTATTGGTGTTTTGTAATTTTAGTATATGAAAAAAATATTCCTTCTTCTTTTTATTCTAATCAATGTATTTGTAAAAGCGCAATACAATATTAGAATAGTTGTAAACACAATTGCTACAAGAATGAATGATGATATTTACGTTAGCGGCAACTTTAATAATTGGAATCCAAAAGATGAAAACTATAAACTAAAACCTTTTGGTGGATCAAGAAAAGGAGTGGTGGTGAAAGATGTTGCAGCAGGAACGTATGCATTTAAATTTACGCGTGGCGATTTTAGTAAAGTTGAATGTACAGCAGACGGAAGAGATATTTCGGATAGAGTTGTAGAAGTATCAACCGATGTTGTTCAAGAATGTACTATTGAAGGTTGGAAAGATGATTATCCTGTTAAACCAAAACAATATACTGCTAGTCCGCAAGTGAAAATAATAGATACTGCTTTTAAAATTCCTCAATTAAACAGAACAAGAAGAATATGGGTGTATTTACCAAAAGGTTATGCAACATCTTCTAAAAATTATCCTGTTTTATATATGCAAGACGGACAAAATTTATTTAATGATCAAACAGCTTTTGCAGGTGAATGGGGGGTGGATGAATGTTTGGATACATTACAAAAGCAAACAGGGAAAGAATGTATTGTTGTTGGAATTGATAATGGTGGTGATAAAAGAATGAGTGAGTATACTCCATATGGTTTTACAAATAATGGCAATATAATAAAGCCGGAAGGCAAACAATATGTTGATTTTATTGTGCAAACTTTAAAGCCATTTATTGATGCAAAATTTCGTACAAAGAAAACTGCTGAAAGCACTTTCATTGCAGGAAGTAGTTTGGGTGGATTGATTAGCTTTTATGCTGTACTTCAATACCCACAAGTGTTTGGCAGTGCAGGAATTTTTTCTCCATCATTTTGGATAGCACCACAAATATTTGAAGATGCTGAAAAACTTTCAAACAACACATCTGTAAAATTATTTTTCTATTCAGGAGGAAGAGAAGGTAATTCTAATATTAATATGGTTGCGGATATGAAAAGGATGGTAGATATTATTTCAAAGAAAACCAATTATAATACGCGAATGGTAGTTATGGCTTTTGGTCAGCATAACGAAAAATATTGGCGACAAGAATTTGCAGAATTTTATTTATGGTTGATGCAATAAATTATTGCACCTGATAAGTAACACCCTCAATTGCTAAGTCTGTATTTGGAAAAACTTCTCTTGCTTCATGCAAAAAAGCATCAATGCTTTCGTATTTACTGCTGAAATGACCAATCAATAACTTTTTTGTATTTGCTTTTTGCGCAATATCAGCAGCCTGAATAGTTGTTGAATGAAAACGATCTGCGGCTCTTTCATGTAAATCTTTTAAATAGGTTGTTTCATGATAAATCATGGAAACATTTTTAATTTTATCAACAATGCTTAAATCATAAATTGTATCAGCACAATATGCATAGCTTGATGGAGGTGTATTAGGAAAAGTTAGATCTTCATTTTTAATAATTGTTCCATCTTTCATTTCATAATCATCTCCTTTTTTCAATCGCTCGTAATAAACAGCAGGAATATCTAAAGAAATTATTTTTTGTTTATCAATTTTTCGAGGATGTTTTTTTTCGCGAATTATAAATCCCCAGCATTCAATGCGGTGTTGAGTTTTAAAAGTTTCAACTGTAAATTTTTTTCCTTCAAGAATTAACCCCTCTTCTTTAATTGCATGGAAATGAAATGGAAAAGGTAATTTGGTATCAGCTACTTTAAATTGTAACATTAAAATATCCAATAAAGCTGCCGGTGCATAAACATTCAAAGGATTTTCTCTTGATAATAAACCCATACTGGTAATCAATCCTGTTAAACCAAAATAATGATCACCATGTAAATGCGAAATGAAAATATGATTGATCTTACTTCTTTTAATTTTGTATCTGGCTATTTGCATTTGAGTGCCTTCACCACAATCAATTAAAAATTGCTGATCATGTAGGGTAACTATCTGAGCAGTTGGATGCCTGTCATAAGCAGGCAATGCAGAATTATTTCCTAAAATAGTTACGCCAAACATTTTTATATAAGATTATTTATAACTAAGACAATTAATTAAACGCTTTGCTGCATTGTTTATTTTTCAATATCAAACTCAACATCATTGCTATCCAATAATTCGCGTTCAATTTCTTCCATTTGTACAATATCCCAAGCTTCGCTTTCAGTGGGTGTACAATTGATTATATCCATTAATTCTAATTTTTCGAAAACTTCTTCTAAACTATCTTTTATTCCGCAAATCACAAATGAAGCATGATGTTCGTAAAACTCATGTTGTAACTTGGTAATAATCCTTGCTGCATCATCATCTATAGAAGTAACGACCTGTAAATTAAGGATGATGTTCTTAATTTTACCTTCTAAATACGGAATGCATACAGCAGCCAATTCCGCAGCCATATTGTCATAAATATGCGGCTCTTGCGGTATAATTACCGTAAATTTTTCCTTGGTATCAATTTTGACTTCCATAAAACTATTAACGTTAACAATTGTGTATAAATGATGAGCAACTTTGATCAAAAATATTCGTTATAATTGTATAAATCCAAATTGATTTTATGGATAATAATTTTTCAGCACAGGTTAAAGAGATCATTTCTTTCAGTCGTGAAGAAGCTTTGCGTCTTGGAAATGATTTTATAGGAATAGAACATTTATTGTTAGGATTGATTCGTGATGGCGAAAATGTTGCCATTCGCGTTCTAAAACAATTGAATGTTGATTTGTATGAATTACGTAAAGAAGTAGAATTGGCAGTAAAAGATAAAACCGGGAAAAATATTGCCAACATTAATAGTTTACCATTAACAAAGCAGGCCGAAAAAGTTATTCGTGTTACAGTATTAGAAGCAAAAGCATTAAAGAGTCCATTAGTTGAAACTGAACATTTATTATTAAGTATTTTAAAGAATAAAGAAAATATTGCAACACAAATTCTAAATCAGTTTGATATTGATTATGATATTTTCAGAAATGAATTAGGAATGGTAAGCACAAACAATCCACCGCCACCAAAAAGTGAATTTTCTGATGAAGGTGAAGATGAATTCGATGAAGAAAAACAGCGTGGCGGATTTCAACAACCACGTGGCGCTTCTAAACAAACAACTGCTGCAAAAAGTAAAACGCCGGTGTTGGATAATTTTGGAAGAGATATTACCAAATTAGCTGAATCAAATTCTTTAGATCCGATTATTGGAAGAGATGAAGAGATTGAACGTGTATCACAAATTTTATCTCGTCGTAAAAAGAACAATCCTATTTTAATTGGTGAACCCGGTGTTGGTAAAACTGCTATTGTAGAAGGATTGGCTCTGCGTATTGTTCAAAGAAAAGTTAGTCGCGTTTTATTTGATAAAAGAGTAATCAGTCTTGATTTAGCTGCATTGGTTGCCGGTACAAAATATCGCGGACAGTTTGAAGAAAGGATGAAAGCAATCATGAATGAATTGGAAAAAAATCGCGATGTTATTTTGTTCATTGATGAAATACATACCATCGTAGGTG